>JAZLCB010000163.1:0-5176 GCA_045614005.1 Clostridia bacterium | reverse complement strand
CTGCGCTACTGTTTTTTATGGTGTATCTTGCCATGATGGTTGCATACGATGTTCCTTTTGTAGTTCCGCTTATAAATGTGGCGATTGCTGCTGTGGCGGTATTTGCGGTGGTGCATCTTGAGGAGCATGTGGGCGCATTTGCAAGGGCTATGGACAGAATACGCATATGGCTCGATCCCGAGGTGTACAACTTCCAGAGTGAGCTTGGCAAGCCTCAGGGCACTCAACAGATATATGAGTCTTTAAAGGCAATCACATCGGGAGGCTTCTTCGGCACGGGTTTGGGACTAAGCGGAGCGCACAATATATGGGTTATAGAGTCCGACCTTGTGTTTTCTGCCGTATGCTACGAGATGGGACTTTTTATGGGCTTTGGTATCATAATGTTCTATTTTATACTATCCTACAGAGGTTGCAAAATTGCCATGGAGGTAAACGACAGCTTCGACAGGGCTTTGGCTATTTGCATATCGGCTTCCTTGGCCTGTCAGGCGTTTATCATAATAGGCGGTGTTACCAAGATGATACCTCTTACAGGTATAACGATGCCCTTTGTGAGTGCGGGCGGAAGCTCCATGATTGTGAGTTTTGCAATGCTCGGAATCCTCACCGCAATATCACACAAAAAAGAAAAATCTAAGATATGAGTTGACAAAATGTGGAATATGTGCTAATCTAGTGTCGTACACTAGATTAGCACATTTTTTTAAGCACACGGGAGTCGGACACCGTATGGTTTTAAAATATCAAATTTGTCGGATACTGCATAAACTTTCTTGAAAATACGTCAGTATTCTCTGTGAGATTTTACTTAACTCATACAAATTTGTCTATTTTAAAACCCTTCGACCTTAAATGTATAAAATTTAGTGCAATTTTTATGCGGAGGACGAAGGAAGGCTGACGCCTTGCGAGGACGACAAATGAAAAGTGTGCAAATTTTAAAAATTTAAGGCATACGGTGTTCAATTCCGCGTGCTTATAAGGAGATGTTTTATGGAAAAGAATAACTTTAGAAAAGCTACACTTTTTTCAAGTGTTAAGTCACTTCTTGAAAATTCTGCAAAACTCTATGGAGATGATACCGCTTTTATCATAAAAGACGGCGGTCCGAAGAGCACAAACTATATCCGCAAAAGCTACAAAGAATTTATGAATGATATCAGCTACTTTGGTACAGCACTTTTTGCCATGGGCTATAAAGACAAGAGAATTGCCGTAACAGGCAGAAACAGCTATGTATGGGCTGTAAGCTACTTTTCTGCAATGATAGGCGGAGGCGTGGTAGTTCCGCTTGATAAGGAGCTCGGAGTAGGCGAGCTTGAAGATTCGCTTATCCGAAGCGAAGCAAGCCTTGTTGTGTACGACTCCAAGTATGAGGATAAGATAAGCGAAATTAAGGCTAACGGCAAAACTGCACTTACCGAGTATGTATCCTCCGTGGGTGAGGGACTCACCTTCGACACTATGCTTACAAAAGGAAAGGCTCTTGTAGAAGCAGGCGATACTTCATTTACAAGCGTAGATGCCGATCCCGATGTTATGTCCATCCTCCTCTTTACATCGGGCACTACCGATAAGTCCAAGGCGGTAATGCTTAACCAGAGAGGTATTGTTACCAATATATATGATTTACAGCTTGTTGAGGATATACGCCACGGCGATACAAACATAGCGTTTTTACCTTTCCATCATATATTTGGTTCTATAGCAATGCTCGTAATGCTTGCTTGCGGTGTTACTACAGTATTCCCCGATGGATTAAGATACATAAAGAAGAACCTTTCTGAATACAAGGTTTCTGTTTTTGTAGGTGTGCCTGCTCTTATTGAGGGTATGCGTTCTACTATAGAAAAAGAAGTTAAAAAGCAGGGCAAGGAAAAGCTCGTAAAGACTATGCGTTCTCTTACAAGAGGACTTCGCAAGGTTGGTATTGACCTTAGACGAAAGGTATTTAACGGAATCCTTTCTGCACTCGGCGGTGCAATGCGACTCGTAATATCGGGTGCTGCACCTCTCGACTCCGATACTGCCAAGTTCTTTGATGATATAGGCGTAGACATAGTACAGGGCTACGGCCTTACCGAAACAAGCCCCGTTATATCTGCCGAAAACGAAAAGTTCAGACGCAAGGGTTCTGTAGGTATAGCTATGAAAAATGTCGATGTGCGCATAGATAACAAGGATTCGGACGGAATAGGCGAAATCAAGGTGAAAGGCCCTACTGTAATGCTTGGTTACTACAACAATGATGAAGCTACAAAGGCAGTTCTTTCCGAAGACGGTTGGTTTAACACAGGCGACCTCGGACATCTCGATGACGACGGCTTCCTCTTTATAACAGGCAGAAAGAAAGATATGATTGTCTTAAAGAACGGTAAGAAGATATTCCCCGAAGAGGTGGAAACACTTGTAAACCGTATTGAGGGTGTATCCGAAAGCTTTATATACGGTTATGCCGAGGACGGCGGTATAAGCTTTGACAAAATTCTGTGCAAGGCTGTATATGACGAAACTGCATTTGCAGGTAAAAATGAAGACGAAATATACGATATCATATGGCAGAACATAAAGGAAATAAATGCTACTCTGCCTATGTATAAGTACATAAAGGGACTTATAATTACAAAAGAACCTCTTATAAAGACAACCACAAACAAGATAAAGAGAAACGAAGAGATTAAGACAGTAACAGGTAAGTAAATAGCTGTTATAACAGTTTGACAATCATGTCGAATGGTGTTAAAATAAGGTAACGATTTTGAAAATCGTTACCTTATTTTTTTAGTCAGTTTATTAAGAGGAGGATTATTATGTTTTGTACTAATTGCGGAGTTCAGAATGAAGACGGGTCAAAGTTTTGTACTGCTTGCGGAGCTATTCTTGAAGCAGAACAGAGTACTGAATCGGCTCAAGAGGGTAATAATGTACTTCCCGAAACAGCGGAAACTCAGAAAAAGGAGTTTAAAAACGGTAAAAAGATTATTATATCTGCAATCATCATTATTGCAATAGTTGCTGTGCTTGCTTTTGCAAGTATCGGTATTTTTGGTACTGATGAAATGGATATTAGCCAATATCCGATAATATATACTTCGGATGATGACATTAAGGTTCTTCCTCATGGTGAAGATGAAGCATATGAACTTGGAGATGGTATCAGTTATTACGACATAGATTTCAGCAAAGACGGAAAATACATCTATTTCATAGAAAACGGCAGACTCTACTACAGAGATGCAGATGATGACGATGCAAGAAAAGAAAAGCTGGCTTCTCATGTGTTCGACTTTACAATTCTTGGCGATACCAAGAATGTTATTTATTTGACAGATGATAATGATTTGTACTTCCACAATCTCAAGGAAAAATATAAACTTGCCAAGAATGTAGCAAATTACAGCCTTGATAAGAATTGTAAAAATATAAAATATACAACGGATGATAATAAGCTCTATCTCAGAGGTCTTGGAGAAGATGACAAACCTACCAAGATTGACAGCGATGTAGGCAGTACAATATATTACGATACTGTCACTAATGAGATATGCTATATGAAGAATGACGATATATATGTGTATAACGGCAAAAAATCTCAAAAGATCGGCAGGGGATTTGTTTCTGCAAAAAGTGTTGGCGAAAGACTCTATGCTGTCAAAGAAACTTCCAAAACATACGGATTTGAAGAGCTTGTAATAGACGACATCAGCGATTCACTCGGAATAGAACCCTATATGCATCTCAAAAGACCGCATGAGAGTGAGTATGATTCATATAGCGAGTACAGCGACAAGTATGATTATTGGTATGATGTGCTGTGGGATGAATACTACGAGCTTGATGAAGAAATACGCGACGGCTTCGATACATATGATGAAATCATGGAACTCAAGGCAGAACTCGAAGAAGAGCCCATAGAGATTTCTTCGTATGATTTGTATTTATATGAAGGCGATGAGTTCAAGAAAATAGATTCAGGACTTACCGAAAGCGAACCGGATGTTATGTATGGTGAAAAGCCCGAAGATTCCATTATGTATTATTCAAAGGCTAAGGGTGGAAAGATAAGCAAAGTTAAGCTTAGTGACTATGCAGATTCTCTTTATTCCCTCAAATACGATATAGAGGAAGAAATTACAAGTGATCCCTTAGAAAAGGAAACAGTATTCTTTAAAAACGGCAAGAAAATGGCCGGTATCGATAATGACGTGGTAAATTTCATAGGTGTAATTTCCGGAGATGGCAAAACACTTTATGCGTTGATTTATGATGATCTTGAAGACGACTTTGCCGATCTTGTAAGATATAAAGTCGGCTCTGATAAGTTCACCGACGCTAAGGTTATATTCAAAGATATAAGCACTTTCACCATATATGACGATAACGACATTCTTGCCCGAAATGAGGACGAAGAACTTGTGGGTATAATCAATGGCAAAGAAGTAAATCTTGGCGATGATGTATACGACTATGAATATTTTGAAGGCGATATATACTACATCGAAGACTATAACAGTGACAAAAATTCAGGAGAACTTATAAGATACAACGGTGGCAAAAATGTAACCATTTGTGATGATGTTTACTATCAACTGGCTGTATTTGCCGAAAATAAGATTGTATACATACGCAATTATGATTATTCCGATGGTGGTGAACTCTGCATAAGTAACAAGAATGGAAAAGCAAAGGTTATAGATGATGAGGTAACAGATTTTAAGAAATATTATTGATAAATCCGATGGAAGGGGACAACCAGGTGAAAAAAAGAGAACTTGCAAGAAAGAACCCGTTTGTAATATGGGGATTAAGAACACTCAGCGCAGTTATAATAGCCTTTGCGGTAAGTATGTTCTTTACTCCCAATAAGATAGTAAACGGTGGTGTATCGGGTATTGCTACGATACTTCATTATACTTTTGGCTTTCCTACCGGTGTAAGCTTTGCGGTTATAAACTGTGCTTTGCTTCTTGTGGGAATAAAGATTCTCGGCAAGGAATTTGTTGTTACCACAGTGTACATATCTTTGGTGCTTTCGGTACTTATAGAGGTGTTTACCGCATATCTTCCTCCTATAAAGATAGACCTCTTACTTGCTGCACTCTTTGGTGCGGCAATATACGGAGCAGGACTTGGAATAGCTTTTGCTACAGGAGCTTCGAGTGGCGGAACGGAT
>JAZLCB010000162.1:0-1057 GCA_045614005.1 Clostridia bacterium | reverse complement strand
GTTATCTGCCCTGCAAAGAAAATCTTTGGATGCTTTTTGAGCTGATAATGACAGTTTAAAAGCTCGGGCGAATTTATATAGGTGTTGCGGTGCATTACACCGTAGCGCACAAACTCGGCATTTTCGAGACCGGGTATCATGGAGAATACCCTCTTCTGCTCGCCGAATTTAAGGTGTGTCTGGAATCCTACAATGTTATAGAGTGTCCCCTCTTTGTTATCCTGTCTGAGCTGTACAACGGCATGGGGGAGCTTATTGTCCTTTAATGGATTTTCGAGTCCTACAGGCTTGAGAGGTCCGAAAAGAAGTGTTTCCTTTCCTCTTTTTGCCATGGTTTCTACAGGCATACAGCCCTCGAATACAGTCTTTTTGTCTTCGTCATGGAGGTGTGCAAGCTCGGCATTTATAAGCTCGTTATAAAATGCCTCGTATTCTTCCCTTTCCATGGGGCAGTTTATATAGTCTGCCGTGCCCTTGCCGTAGCGAGATGCCTTGTACGCTTTTGACATATCTATGCTCTCTGCCGTAACAATGGGTGCTGCCGCATCAAAAAAGTGCAGATACCCCTCGCCAAGAAGCGAGCGTATGTTTTCGTAGAGCTTATCCGAGGTAAGAGGACCCGAAGCTACTATTGTATATTCGTCGGGATCTAAAGTTTCGATTTCTTCGTTTATTATCTCTATATTCGGATTATTTTTAATTTTTTCTGTTACAAGCTTTGAAAATTCAAATCTGTCTACAGCAAGTGCTCCGCCTGCAGGCACTTTGGTAGCGTCTGCACTTTGCATAACAACGGAATCTAATCTGCGCATTTCTTCTTTAAGAAGTCCTACGGCATTTTCGAGTCCGTCTGCGCGAAGCGAGTTGGAGCACACAAGCTCACAAAATGTGGGCAGGTTGTGTGCGGGACTATACTTAGACGGCTTCATTTCATAAAGCTTTACTTTTATTCCTCTTTTGGCTAATTGCCAAGCGGCCTCGCATCCTGCGAGGCCCGCTCCTATTACTTTAACTTCCATTATTTATTTTCACCTTCACATACGGGGCAGAATTTTCT
>JAZLCB010000161.1:0-1557 GCA_045614005.1 Clostridia bacterium | reverse complement strand
GATATATCTGCGGACCGAGGATATCGGCATATATGTTCGGTGGCGGAGTTCTGAGCTGGCTTGCCCTTATTCCGCTTATAGTTCTTTTGGGTCAAAATACCGTTCTCTATCCTGCAGATGTTACAATAGGGGAGATATTTGCTACAGAGGGTGCTTCGGGTATATGGAGTACCTATATACGCTATATAGGTGCAGGGGCTTTGGCATCGGGCGGTATTATAAGTCTTGTAAAGTCACTTCCGCTTATTTTGTCTACATTCGGCGGTGTAATCCGCGGTATATCCTCCAAAACCGAAATTGCCGAAACAAGAACATCCCGAAGTATAAATTTGGGCGCAGTAATTGCCGTGATAGCAATTCTTACTGTTTTGGTATGGATTATTCCCGATATCCCTGTTTCGCCTCTTGGTGCGCTTTTGGTAGTTGTGTTCGGATTCTTTTTTGCATCGGTATCATCGCGTATGGTTGGTATAGTAGGCAGCAGCAGTAACCCTGTTTCGGGCATGTCTATAGCTACCGTGCTTATGACAACAGTTATATTAAAGGCGGTAGGATACACGGGCATATACGGCATGACAGCCGCCATAGCCATAGGCTCTATAATATGTATTATATCTGCAATAGCAGGCGATACCTCTCAGGATTTAAAGACAGGTTATATACTCGGTGCGACACCGCGCAAACAGCAGATAGGTGAGGTTATAGGAGTTGTTTCTTCGTCACTTGCAATAGGTGTTACGCTTTATCTTTTAGACACCGCATGGGGCTTTGGTTCAAGAGAGCTTGGTGCACCGCAGGCAACACTTATGAAGCTCATTACCGAGGGCGTAATGAACGCTACCTTGCCATGGACACTTGTGCTTGTGGGGGTATTTATATCAATCTTCGTTGAGCTTACGGGAGTGCCTGTGCTTCCTGTGGCAATAGGCATATATCTGCCTGTTCACCTTAATGCTTGCATTATGGTTGGCGGAGTTATAAGATATTTTGCCGACAAGTTTGGAAGCAGAAGAAGCGTTAACCGAGGAATACTCTTTTCTTCGGGCATGATAGCAGGCGAGGGCATAGTGGGGATACTGCTTGCAATTTTGGCGGTACTTGGCATAGACTCTGTAATAGATATTTCTGCACGGTTTAATATACCCGCATATGTATCGGATGCTCTCGGACTAACTGTTTTTGCCATTGTTGCAGCCGTGCTTGCACGAAATTGTATATGGAAGGGAAAATATGAAAAATAAACATCTTGATTTTGTACCCGTAAAGTCGGATAGAGTATCGTGGTGTTGCAACGAATCCGGCTCTGTAACACTCAAAGTAAAAAACACAGGTATCTGCAATACCATATGCCAAAAACTCTTTTCTTCGCCAAAAATAAGCCGTATTGCACTTGATAACATAGGAAGCTATGTGTGGCTTCTTATAGACGGCAGGCGCAGTCTAAAGCAAATAGGAAGCGAAATAAATAGTAGTATAGGTGAGGATGCATATCCTGTATACGAAAGACTTGTAGAGTATATAAAAATATTAAAAGAGAACAAAATAATAAAAATAAAA
>JAZLCB010000160.1:0-2456 GCA_045614005.1 Clostridia bacterium | reverse complement strand
AGCATCATACCCCGGAACTCCCAGTACCGAAATCACAGAAGAAATAGTTAAATTCAGCGAAATATACGCAGAGTGGTCTCCCAACGAAAAGGTAGCTGCAGAGGTTGCCATAGGAGCTTCCATAGGCGGTGCGCGTGCCATGAGCTGTATGAAGCATGTTGGTCTTAATGTTATGGCAGACCCCGTGTTTACAGTAAGCTACACAGGCGTTAACGGCGGACTCGTGTTCTGCGTTGCAGACGACCCCGGTATGCACTCCTCGCAGAATGAGCAGGATTCCAGACACTATGCAAAGGCTTCCAAGATAGTTATGCTTGAGCCTGCAGATTCTTCGGAGTGTAAGGAATTTACAAAGTATGCATTTACTCTTTCCGAAGAGTTCGATACACCTGTATTTATTCGTCTTTCTACAAGAGTTTCGCACTCACAGAGCCTTGTTGAACTTGGCGAAAGAGAAAATATAGAGCTTAAGCCCTACGAAAAGAACATAGGCAAATTTGTTATGATGCCTGCAAACGCTGTTAAAAGACATGTTGTTGTAGAAGACAGAATTGCTTCCTTAAAGGAATTTGCCGAGACATCACCTCTTAACACAGTGGAAGAAAACGGTGCAAAGATTGGTATTATAACTGCAGGTATATCCTACATGTATGCCAAGGAAGCATTGGGCGACAATGCCGACTACTTAAAGCTCGGTATGGTATATCCGCTCCCCGAAAAGAAAATAAAGGAATTCTGCAGTAAATACGACAAGGTTTATGTAGTAGAAGAACTCGATCCTGTAATAGAAGACCACTGCAAGGCACTCGGACTCAATGTTATAGGTAAGGAAGTATTTACTCTTCTTGGCGAATACACACCCTCTATGATAAAGGCGGCAGTTCTTGGCGAAGAAAACAAGGAGATATTAACAGTAGACGAAGCTATTCCCGTTCGTCCTCCCGTTATGTGTGCAGGTTGTCCCCACAGAGGTACATTCTATGTATTAAAGAAACTCGGTCTTGTAGTTTCGGGCGATATAGGCTGTTATACACTCGGTGCTGTAGCTCCGCTTCAGTCGGTAGATACCACCATATGCATGGGTGCTTCCGTAAGTGCGGCACTCGGTATGGCAAAGGCAAGAGGTGCAGAATTCAACAAGAAGCTCGTTTCCGTAATCGGTGACTCCACCTTTATGCATTCAGGTATTACAGGTCTTGTTGACATAGTTTACAACAAGGGTGCAAATACAGTTATAATCCTCGATAACTCCATCACAGGTATGACAGGACATCAGAACAACCCCACCACAGGCTACACAATCCGCGGTGAAGAAACAAAGCAGGTTAATCTTATAAGCCTTTGCAAGGCGGTTGGCGTAGAGCATGTTGTAGTGTGCGACCCCTTCGATGTAAAAGCATTTGAAAAGGTAGTTAAGGAAGAAACTCAGAGAGAAGAACCCTCTGTAATAATAGCACAGAGACCTTGCGCACTCTTAAAGAGCGTTAAGTACACAGGACATTGCACCGTTACAGACAAGTGCAAGGACTGCAAAATGTGCATGAAGCTTGGTTGCCCTGCAATAAGCATAAAGAACAATAAAGTAACAATAGATGCTACACAGTGCAACGGTTGCGGACTTTGTATCAATGTTTGCCCGTTTGGTGCAATAGAAAAGGAGGACTGATTGATATGACTAAGAATATTATGATAGTAGGCGTAGGCGGTCAGGGTACACTCCTTGCAAGCAGAATCCTCGGCAACACCGTTATAAACGAAGGCTACGATGTTAAGGTGTCCGAGGTACACGGCATGAGCCAGAGAGGCGGAAGCGTTGTTACATATGTTAAGTATGGCGACAAGGTATATTCCCCCATTATCGACAGAGGCGAAGCGGATATAATCCTTGCCTTTGAATCTCTCGAGGCTTACAGAGCACTTCCTTATCTTAAAAAGGACGGACAGATAATAGTAAACACTCAGCAGATGGACCCCATGCCCGTAATTACAGGTGCTATGCAGTATCCTGAAAACATTGTAGAAAAAATAGGTGCTAAAGCAAACTTAAAGACAGTAGATGCATTAACCCTTGCCAAAGAGGCAGGCAACATAAAGGCGGTAAATGTTGTACTTATCGGTATCATGGCAAAGAGTACAGATATCCCTTACGAAAAATGGGTAGAAACCATAAAGACGACAGTTCCCGAAAAGTTCCTTGAAGTAAACCTCAAAGCTTTTGAATTAGGATACAACATATAAGAGAGGAAGATAGAAAAATGTCAATGTGGCAACCCGAATATGAAACCATGCCAAGAGAAGAACTTAAAAAGCTTCAGTCCGAGAGACTCATATGGCAGGTTAAAAGAATGTACGAAAATGTTGAACTTTTTCGTAACAGAATGGACGAAAAGGGTTTAAAGCCCGAGGATATAAAGGGCGTAGAAGACCTTTGCAAGCTTCCTTTCTCTTACAAGCAG
>JAZLCB010000159.1:0-5350 GCA_045614005.1 Clostridia bacterium | reverse complement strand
CCAACGCAAGATGGCTGCAATCTATAACTTCTGTATCATCTAATGCCTTTTGCATACCTCGTAAAAGCTGTGAAAGTATAACGCCCGAATTACCGCGAGCTCCTCTTAAAGCCGCGTTGGCAACCAGCTTTGAAATTTCGCCGATAGTATTTGCATCAGATGTAAGAATCGCATTTTCGCACGCATCCATAGTCATCGACATATTTGTACCTGTATCACCATCAGGAACAGGAAATACATTCATCTCATCAACTTCCTGTTTGTGGTTTGCGAGGTTCGCTATAGCAGATAACAACATATGTCGATATAATGCTACATTTATTTCATTCATCAGGGAAAATCACTCCTTACTCTTGTACACGGAAACCTTCCGCAAAAACATTAACTGATTCAACTTCTAAACCGGTAAGCTCTTTTACCTGATATTTTACTCTGCTGATAATGCTGTTGCATATAGCAGTAATATTTGTTCCATATTCTACGATTATATGAATGTCAATGTTGAGGGCTTTTTCTTTGTAAGTAACTTTAATTCCTTTGGAAACGCTATCTTTCTTTAATAAGCTTGCAAACTCATCTGTTTTAGAACGATACGCCATACCAACTACACCATAGCAAGTTGTGGTTACATAGCCTGCTATTTTAGCAATAACTTCGGGTTCAATAACTATTGTGCCTTTGGATAAATCAAAACTGCTATTAATAGACATAAATGTCACCCTTTCCTATACAATTAAATTTATAAAATTAACATTTTTATCTTTCAAAGCATTTGCCTCATTTTCTCTGCATGCAGAAAAGAAAATTTGTCGGTCCTTAGCAACAGAAAGCAGATATTCCATAGCCGAGACAACCCTCTCATCATCATAGAATGCAAAAGCATCATCAAGAAACAACGGAGCGTTTTTTTCGGAAAGAAGAATCTCAGAAAGAGCCAGATGCAGACTAAGATCAGTCTGATGCATCGCTCCCCTGCTCAGCGAAACAGCGTTTTTATAACCGAAACCACCTTCAACCGTAACTCCGAGCGAATCATCAACCAAAGCAGAAGAATACTTTCCGTCTGTAAGTTTTGACAATATCTCTCCCGAAATCCTTGAAAGTTTGGGGACAAATTGCTCTTTGTATCCGTTGTACGCATTGGTAACGGCTACCTTGGCAAGTTCAAGAGCTGCCACTTCTTTTTTCAGAACATCCAACTCTTTTTCCAAACTCTGAATTTCAAATTCAGTTTCATCGGAAACAGCGTTGTTTTTCATGCAAGATGCATAGCGTTCCTCGTTGCGGGCAATAGATGTCTTGAGTTCAGCAATTTGTTCTGTTAACAAGACTATTTTATCATTATTTTGCTGCAATGTAAAGAATTTTGTGCGAATAGAGGCTTTTTGGCTCTGCTTTTTACCTGAATATCTTATTTCAAAAAACACCAACACAAAAAATGCGACACCAAATATCATACCTGAAAAAACATCTTTTTTAAACAAACAGAGTAACAAAATCAAAGCTAACAGAGGATAAAAAACATACCTGTGCACCGCTTTTTTTGTCAATGCAGTATCTTGCCTTTCAATTTTGGAATTTTCTTCTTTGAGTTCAACAATTTGCTTACTGTATTTTTCAATATCAAGCTTATACTTTTCATTTTCTTCAAGTGTTTTTTGAATTTCGGAATCCTGAGATTGATGTTTAAATAATTCCCTACGCTTTAACTGTAGTTTTTCTTCCGCCAATGGTATGGAAGCATTTTTTCGCCTGGGAGAAGTGAGATTTGATATATCTTCGTTTATTGTTTCCAAAATTTTTTTATATGAAACATCAGTGGAATTGTTTTCAACTGAATTTGTCAGCTTAGTGATTAATTCTTCGTTGGTTGTTACCGAGGCAAACGGCTTTTCGCCCAAATAAAACGCTGTGGCATAAAAGCTCTCGGCACTTACACCAAAGAAATATTCTCCGGGCGAAGCCATAATTTCACGATCTTTTATTTCCTCACCTCTATGCAACGAGTATAAATTTTCTGTGCTTTTTACTTTGGAGCTTAGGCGTTCCAAAACATATTCGTGTCCATCATGCTCAAAAGTAACTCTTCCGTGCATCGCCTTGCCATTCCACGGAGTGTACTGTTCTTTAAACGACAAAGTTCCGGGTTTCTTTTTTATTTTTGTACCATAAAACATATATACAACAAAAGCAAAAATCGTGCTTTTGCCGGATTCGTTTTTGCCATAAACAAAGTTAAATCCTTTTTCAAACTCTAAAACTTTGTTTTCATAACATCCAAATGAAAATATTTCTAATTTCTTTATGTACATAGTATCATTCCCTGCACATGATTTTAGTTAGGATTTCGCATGCTCTGTCATAGATGTCATTACTGCAAGTGTGTTTTAATTCTTCAAGCGCACAAGCGGTTGCACCACGCAAAGAATCCTCGCTTTTATAGTCAAGTATTGTCTTGCTGCCGGAACATTTGTCCTCAAACTCACTATAGAAAACATCTATAGCATCTGCAAAAAGTTCAAGATCAAGGCTTCCAAAATTTGCTACTCCCGTAAAAGTAATTTTATAGAGATTATTTTTATCGGTTAATTTAGTAATATGCGCGGCAGTTTCTGCATTTGAAGAAAAAGAAGTAACATCGACATTTAGGTGATGGTATTGTCTCTGCGCTGTAGAATAAAAATTGAGCTTTGTACCGCCTTTATAAACATCGCCGTATATAACACCGCACTCACCCAACTCATCAAATCCACCTGCTTCAAAAACTCCGGGATACGCATAAGTTACACCGTCTTTTTGAAGAATTCCCGAATACGAGTGGATATGTCCGAGGGCAAGATAATCAAGTCGGCTTTGTGATATTTCTTCATAAGTGACGGGGTTGTATTGTGAATAAGCATTTACATCTGCGTGTAAAACCATAATCTGCACCCTGTTATCATCAGGTGCGCAAAACCCATTAAGTAACGAAGAATACAACGACGGTGTGGAAAAACTTGCACCGTATACATCAAGATTATATTCGTCCACCGCAACCCTTTCCATAGTATCAGAAAATGCATGAACATTTTGCGGTAACATGGAAACAAATGTTTTCATCATTTTGTACTCCATGCAATCATGGTTGCCAAAAGAAATAAAAAATCTTTTTTGGGGATGCCTTTTAAAAACACCGACAACAAACTCCAACTCGCTAAGCGATACTTCGCTTTCAAACACATCTCCCGACATGAGCACAATTTGAGCATCATCAAATCGTTCGAGAACATTTTCAAAAGACACGAGAACTTCTGTGTTCCTGAGTGTGGCTTTTCGTGGTGAAAGATGGGAAAATTTTCTGCCGATATGCATGTCGGCAATGTGGAGAATTTTAACAGATTCCTTACTCTTTTTCCTTTGTTTTAACAAACAATTTTCTCTCGAAAATTAATTGGCGGAAATGTTTATCTTAGCGATAATGACATTTCTGGTTCTGTGTGCGGAGCTGATAACAATATGAGTAATCACAAGCACAACCAGCATAATTGATGCGGCAATAAAATATGCCGGAGCGTAGCTATTGAAAACATCATAACAGAAATTAATAAGTGGCGCGCCGACAGCATAGCCAAATGTGTTGGCTGCTATTACAATACCCATGATTTTGTTGTAGGATTTATCTCCAAAAAGATCATCGGCATAAAGCGGAAGCATAACTGTCTCCAACGGAAGAGCCACTGCAGTAAGAATAGCTGTTATAAAGGACAAAATAACGCCAACCGTATTGTTTCGTGTAATGCCCATAAAAACCATGGTGGCAATAGCACATACCATACATATGGTCATTGTTTTTCTGAGTCCGAATTTATCAAACATAAAACCTGTGAAGAGCTTTGAACCGGTTAGTGCCAAAGAGCTTATGCTTGCAATAGTGGCAACCAAAGCCTGATTCATACCTACATCAAGGTAGAATGTTGATGATGTTCCTGTTACGCTATTGAGGCACATTCCCGTGAGGAATATACAAATAATCGAACCGTAAAAAAATCGTTTTTTCTTGGCTTTATCATAGGATATACCAACCCAGTGATGGTTTTTAGCACTTTTTTTAGTTTCTTGTTTTTCGGTGTTTTCAAGTTCAGGTGCGCTTTCTTTAAAAAACAAAGCAACAACTACAATCACCAAAACCAAAAACACCATAACCAGTCTGTATGCTGTTTTGTAGCCAAATTCCGAACCATAGATTATGGGTGTAACAAGTTGCGCTGCAAGCGCTCCGCCTATACCGTTGGCAGCCAGAGTAGCACCTGTAATAGTGCCTGTATTCTCTCTGCACCACTTGGTAATTACACTACCTATCATACCGGTACTCGTCCACGAAAAACCAATGCCAAGGATTGTTTCGCTTATACAAAACACAAATATAGTTCGTGCGATAGTATTGATATATGTAGAAAGTATAAGGCAAACAAGTCCGGCAATAATGAGCTTCTTTGTGCCAAATTTATTCACCAAGTAACCGAAAAATATGTTGATTCCGGCAGTAGCCACAAAACGGCAACTGGTAGCAAGTGCGTATTCACTTCGACTAAACCCGAGTGCTTCAGTTATGGCTTTGAGATATAAGCTCTTGTTTGAACTGCAAAAGCCCAACCCAAAAAATATAACCAGTGCACACAATGCTACATTAGTCCATTTATGTATTTTGAATTTCCGTTCCGATTGTAATTGCAAGTCAAACACCTTCTTAAGTATTCTTAAAAGTTATTTTATCTCATTAATGTCATATGGTGTTGTCTGGTAAACATGATAATTGAGCCAGTTATAAAAGAGTAAATTAGCATGTGAACGCCAGGTAACAATCGGCGTTTTTTGAGGGTCATCATCTTCAAAATAATTCTTTGGTACATCTATATCCTTACCAAGATTTACATCTCTCTCGTACTCCAATTTTAAGGTGTCGCGATCATATTCACTGTGACCTGTAACAAATATTTGTTTTTTGTCTTCGGAAGCAATGATATACGCTCCTGCCTCTTCGGATGCAGAAATAATCTGAAGTTTTGGACACGCCAAAATATCTTCAATATATGCTGTGGAGTGTCGGGAATGCGGTGCATAAAAGACATCATCAAAACCACGAAGAAGCATGGAGTTTTTCTTAACAACTTTGTGTTCAAATACACCAAAAAGCTTTTTATCCATTTCTCTTTTGGGAACACCGTAATGATAATACATTCCGGCAAGAGCAGCCCAACAAATGTGGAAAGTACTTGTGACATTAGTCTTGGTCCACTCCATGATTTCCTTTAACTCATCCCAGTAATCAACATCCCCAAAACGCATGAGTTCTACAGGTGCGCCTGTTATT
>JAZLCB010000158.1:0-12126 GCA_045614005.1 Clostridia bacterium | reverse complement strand
GGTATTGCGGGCAAGCTCCATGCCAAAGCACTTATAGACATTTCTTATATATCCCGAACAGTCGTTTGAATTGAGCCAGTCGCCCCAACCATAGGTATTTCCGAGTCCGCCCATAACAACCTCAACAATATTTCTTTCGGTCATGGAAAGATAGCCTGCACTCACCTTTTCGCTTTCGGATATGAGGGTGAGCTTTTTGGAGTAGCTTCCGTTAGTGTTTCGTACGGGTATATACACTGCATAGTTCTGATATGCACTGCGGTTATCTATAAGATTATTGGGGTCGATATCCTCCTCCAATTCGAGAACTGTACCCAAAGTGAGCATAAGTTCCGATGTTTCCTTGCCTGTTACAGACATCTGTGTGTATACTTTGTCGTCGTATACTACAAGGCTCTTTTCGCTCGGAAGATCCCACGCACTAAGCCACTCGGCTTTGTCCTTGCATATTGCAACATCCTCTGCAGGAACCCAACCCGAACAGCAAACACTCTTGGCAAGATAGAATTTTTTGTCCTTTGAAACCGAGGTTATAACAAGCGGTTCATTTACATTTACCCCCGTAAGATACTGATAGTTACACTCGGGATCTGCAGGGTCATCCCATATAGCCGTGTGACTTGGGAATGTATGAAGATGTGTTCTCTTTACGGCTACCGCATAGAGAACCTTATCCTGCTTTTTGGGATTTCGCTTCTGGGTATTGGATATAAACTTTTTGAAATCGTTTGCCTTTGCCAATTTGGTGCTTTCGAGATATGTCCAGCCAAGATAGTAGTTGACATCGGCTTGTGTAGATGTGAGAAGAGCTTTATTGAGTTCTACCGTGTTTACAACTTCGGGCATATTTTTAAGGTCGTACATACATGTGCCCGAAGCAGAAATTGTACGCTCATTCTGAAGTTTGATTTCTTCCAAAGTCATAAGAACGCTGTCATCTGCATCCCAAAAATCGGGATTGGACATTTCTTTTGTTACATCGGGCAAATATTTTATTGGTTCTGCATTAACCGCACATACCGATGTAAAAATCAGCGCAATGCATAAACATAAAGACAGATATTTTCGCATTTATTTCTCTCCTTTGGTGAGCAGTTGCGTCAGTATTCGGATACTAACGTAACTGCTTATATAAGCGATACTGTAAGCTTCAATACATTTTCGTCGTTTTCTCTTGCATACTCTATATTGCTTGTCATTTTCTTAACCATATGGATACCGAGACCGCCGATTGCTCTTTCTTCTGCAGACAGAGTAATATCGGGTATTTCGGCACTTAGCGGATCGTATGCAATACCATTGTCTATAAAGGTAATAATAAGCTCCTTACCCTCGATAGCGTGCGATATCTTTGCATAGGTTGCTCCGCTGTAATTTACTATGTTTGTATATATTTCGTCAAATATAATATTGATTTTGCTTGCTGTTTTGGGTATAGTCTCGAGTTTGGATGTAAGGCTG
Organism: Clostridia bacterium; assembly: GCA_045614005.1. Lineage (GTDB taxonomy): Bacteria > Bacillota > Clostridia > UMGS1810 > UMGS1810 > RGIG8748. Next base: position 10,665 of record JAZLCB010000158.1, on the reverse strand, counting down.
TTTGCAAAATCGTTGACAATTTCGAGCGACTCTTTGTTTGGAACAACTCTTATTTCACGCGCGCCAAACAGACAGTTTACATTCAGGCTGAGCATTGTAATATCATCAAACTGCGGGGCATCTCCCACAAATTTGTCTACATCCTCTTTTACCATAGCACACAGAACCTCAGGAGTTACATCACCAACAGAATTGATAATAGCCTCGAGACGTTCCTCGCCATAGAGCTCATTATTGGCGTTTGTAGCTTCCGTTACGCCATCGGTATAAAGGAAGATTTTGTCTCCGGGCATAAGCTGAAGTTCGTTTTTGCGGTATTTTATGCCTTCCATACCGGCAAGAACCAATCCCGAACGAACCTTGAGATAATCAAACTTACCGTTCTCTCTTAAAATAAGCGGAGGATTATGACCTGCATTTGTATACTTCATAATACCTGTCTTTAAATCCAGAATACCCATCCATGCCGTAACAAACATTCCCGCATCGTTATTTTCGCAGAGGTTATCGTTTGCCTTGGTAAAGATTTCATCGGGCTGAAGTCCGCTTTCGGCAAGACCTTTTAATATTGCCTTTGCCTTCATCATAAACATTGCGGCAGGGATTCCCTTGCCCGACACATCCGCAACAAGAAAAAGAACAGTTGTGTCGTTTAACATATAGAAATCGTAGAAATCTCCACCGACTTCCTTAGCGGTAATCATATTGGCAAATATCTTAAACTCCCTGCGCTTTGGAAATACAGTAGGAAGTGACGAGCTCTGAATCTGGCGGGCAAATTCCAGTTCTTCGTCAATTCTGGCTTCTGCCTCGGATATGTAATTTTTGAGAGTATCTACCGTGGAGTTTATGTCATTTGACAGCGAAGAAAATTCTTCGTTTGAATGGACATCTACCACAACAGATAAATCGCCTGCGGTAATTCCTGCAAGGGAATTGTTAACTCTGTTAATATTGTCAATAACAACTCTCTTGATAAGAAAACATATGAGTATAAAAAGAATCGCAAAAATGCTGAGCTCAGTAAGGGTACTTATGTAGTCCGATACATTTTTGGTAAACATGGCTTCGTCCTTGGGCATAACACCGATTATATAATAACCTTCAACAAAACGGTGTGTACACAGATAGTCAACACCATCTATTGCTGTTTCGAACACCTTACCTTCGACAAGCTTCTTTTCTTTTATATCTATGTTATCGAGCATTTTAAGATTTTTGCCGGAGTTTTTTCTGCCCTCTGTAACCATATTGCGCTGTTCGTCGCATATTACTATAAAGCCTTTTGTACCAAGATGTCGATTCTTTGTAATTTTGCCTACAAAGTCATTTATATCGCCTCTGAACTGGCTGGCATCGTAGCCGACTTGCAAAAATCCACCATCTTCAAGAACAACTGCACCATACTTACGATAGGTTTTGTTATCGTAGGAGGTGGGGCGATAATCCTGTACAAACTGTTCTTTTTCGCCGTTTAAAAGTGTAAGAAACTCCGCGGATTGCTCACCGCTTGCCATGTCGTAACCAATATACTGCGAATTATTGGTTTTGACAATAAATCCGTCTTTATTTATGATGTTTATCTCGCTGACATTATATTTTTCTGCGAGAACATTTATATCCTCACCCTCAATATAATCATCTTTAATTCTTATGGTAACATTTAGGAGATTTTCATCAGATGCATCCTTGATATCCTGATACACATCGTTGATGTTGGTAGTAATCTGAGATTTTACCTGATTTTCATACATGTCTGTTTCTATGGTAGTTGTAAATACATCTGTCATGACAAAGGCTATTATTATACACAGAAACAGCCAGCGTTGGAAAACTGTTGATATTGTCCTTTTTCTGTAGGGGTCGGATCTTTTGCCGTCTGCAAAATTGACGCCAATCAAAACCAACCCCACCACCATTGCATTAGCGATTAAAATCGGAATGGCACAGCGACGTACTGTTGCAAATGCCTCTGAAACATTTTTCATATTGAATAAGAACACCAGCAACAGGTGAAAAACTTCCACACTTAATGTAATAATCACCGCATACATCCATGATGGTCTTTTGTTATCGAGTACGAACTTTCGGAGCGCACTTGCAACCAGTCCGGCAATTATAACAGAAACGATACAAGCAGCAGAGCTTGAAATACCGACATTATATAAAGTAGCGATTATGTATTTATGCAAGGCACCGATAACGGCAGAAATAATAGCTGCAAGCGAGCCATAGACAAATCCTGCACAAATAACAAGTCCGCTTGCAAAATCTATAATTTCGTTCTCTAAAGGAATACCTCCCCACGATGTTGATGAAATCACAATAAGGATACCAAACAAAACACCGCTTACAATCTGCTTTTGTATGTTATTCAGCTTTAAAATCTGTTTTTTGCGTTCCGATATATAGAAAATTACTATAAATACGCTGTAAACAAGCACGAGCATCAACAATCTCAAACTCATCTTTCCATCTCCGATTCAAACAAATTATTCGGCTTTTGCATATTTACTTGCATCTACCTCATATATTTCACAAACAGTAAGAAAAACATTTGCATTTACATCATTTTTGTAATACTGTTCCATCTGATGATCTAAAACCTTAACCATATCGTCGTAGTCTTCTACAATGATGTTATCGCGGTCCTCCCACCATCTGCCTATAAGAACAACAAGTGCATCCTTGTCTTCGGCTGTCATATTGAGCCAGGACTGTGTTGTCTGATCCAAAACATACTGCATTTCTTCCATGGAAAGTGCTCTTACATCGCCTATTCCGTCTTCGTTGATGCCGTCGGGTTCTTTGCCGATACCGTCCTCGGCAAGACCAAGACCTTCGCCCTTGCCGTCGTCTGCTGTACCGCCGGGCTCACCGCCCTTGCCTTCGCCCTGATGATTCTTGATATATTCGGGTGAGAAAAGATATACATCCTTTGTTTCTTCTATATATTCCACAACATAACCTACTGCTTCGGAAATAAAGCGAAGCGGAACTAAAGTTCTGTTATTTACAATAGTTGCAGGAGAATCCAATATAGCTTCTACGCCCACGAAATCTCCAAGTTCTTCTTCGTACTTAGAGTAATATGCCTTGGTACTGTCTATCTCCATTGCGATAACAGGAACATCACTACCCTTTGGGCATACATATACCTGACGACTTTCGCCAAGCCACTTAACGTCATAACCAATCATCTCGGTAATGGCGCGAACAGGAACCATTGTACGGTTATTTATAATCTGCGAAGGTGTATCTGTTACCACTTCATTGAGATCCACAAAAATCTTTCCTGCGGCAAATGCAGACACGCTAAATGCCAGAGTTAATATTGCCACAAGTGCCAATGATACAAAAACTTTACTTCTTTTCATAATAAATCCCTCCAATTTTATTTACAAAATTCCAGACAATCTGCTGAAATATATGTTCTGCCGTCTTTTATATATGCTGTTCTGTCCGATTCATACACAGCATCATCTATTGTAACTGTATTTGTACCTGCCATAAATATAATAGTGCTTTCGCTTGTATTTACAACAATTTTTTTGGGCTCTTCCTTGGTCCAGATAACCTCATAACCCATCTCTTCAAAATTCTTACGAAGAGGAATGTATTCGTCGAGTATGTTTATTCTGCCTGCGGATTTTTCGTATCTTTTGTCTACTACACCGTTTAAGTTTTCGGTAATATAATTTTCGAGAAGCTCCACATCCAAAATACCCGTATCGGAAATGAGCTTAGAACCCTTTAGCATGGTTGTACCGCCACCGTTTTCCATAAGAAGATAACCATGGGAAGCTAAAGTATACTTGCCGTTTAAGTCAATGGGCTCATACTCCCCTGTTTCGGCATTTAACACCTTGACATCTGATACTCTTCTATCGCCGTCTATACTTACGAATTCTTCGTTTTCATCAAGCTTTATGGAATGCGGTATCTCAGGATCAACATCAAAGCTGATACCCGATACCTGCTGGAATGTTCCGTGTTCGTCAGGATACAGCATAAATCCGTATTCGAGCAAATCCACTAACTGCTGCCCCGTAACTTCTGCAATACAGGTCTTGTTATTGTAGGGGTATACGCCCAAAAGCTCATTAAATGTGATATCGCCTACATCTATTCCTGCGCGGATACCTCCACCATTTGAAAGTCCGATATCTGCGCCTGTGATAACACGGTATGCATCGGCACAAAAATCACCAAGATTTGTTTCGCCGTTTCTTATGAGTCTTTTGCCGTCTTCGCCCAAAATAGTAAGGTTAACTTCGCTTGTACCGATTTTTCTTTCGCCGGATTTTGCATATTCCTCTTTTATTTCGGTAATATACTTTGTTACCTCTTCATCGGTTTTTTCGTATGTTGCAACAGGTACGAGTTCGGTTTTTATTGCACCGTCCGATATGGTAAGCTTGCCTATGTTTGCAAAGCCTGTTCCCGTGGAAGAAATTGTTACTCCGTTTCCTTCTTTATCGTTTACTACCATGCTCTCTACAACACTATGCGAATGACCGTCGAGCACTACATCAAGACCTGTTGTGTTCTTTATGAGTGTCTGGGCACTCCACTGTTCAAACACATATTCTGTTCCAAGATGTGCAAGTGCAATTATATAATCCGCACCGTCTTTTTTGGCGTTGTCTATGCTGTTTTGCACATTTTCGTACAGGGTTTCGGCACAAAAACTGTATGTATACTCTCCGGCTTCGTTTTTGAACTGTGCCGGGAAAGAAGATGTAATTGTATCGGGTGTTATAATACCAATATACGCAACATCTGTATCACCGTAGGGAACTATGACATATGGTTCAAAAACGCTCTTGTCTTCGCCTATTTTATTGTAATTCGAACACACCACGGGAGCTTTCAGGATACCTGCAAGTTCGTGAAGTCTTTCGGTCTTGTAGTCAAACTCGTGATTGCCCAGACCTATGGCATCATACCCTACTAAATTCATGATGTTTACAATGTATTCACCCTTGGAAACTATACCGAGGCTTTCTCCCTGAACAAAATCGCCCGAGGTTACAACACCCACATAATCTGCAGTAGCGGACACTTCATCTTTAAGCGCAGCAAGCTTGCTGTAGCCGTCTACACTGCAATGTATATCACTCTCAAAGAGGATTACAATATCGCCCTGCTCTGCACCGTATACTCCAAAGGACATTGCCGATAAGAGCAAGGATAAAACTACGAAATAAATACATAAATTCTTTTTCATACCAAAAATACCCTTTCATTTTCAATGGTCATTATACTTACTTCATTCTTTGTTTTTATCTATAACTATTGTTATGATATTCATTTTATACACATAGCTGTAATTGATACTGTGTGCAAGCTTCTGTGCAAGCTTTACTCCCATTTTGGCAAGCTTATCGCTGTCTGATTCAAAATCAAGCGGATTGTACATGGGAGCCTCATTACGGATAATGGTACGCAGCTGGTCGGAATCTGAAAAAAGCTTAATATCCATAATGATGTTTTCACCTTTTTGTGTATCTTCGCCAACGGTATGCTCAACAAAGTCGGCAGAAAGCTCTTCCAGACACAATGCTGTAGCGTGAGCGGTTTTTTTGTCTACGCCTTCATTTTCGAGGAAGGTATAAACCTGCTCTGAAATAAAAGATACATCCCTGTTATCGCTTTTTATGCTTATATCAATTTTGGGAACATTGTCACGGATATCCCCGTCAAGGCAGAATATTCTGTCATACGAAAGCGATATCTTCCTGTTCTTTAAAGAACGCAGAATATAGAGCACGATTATAAACGGAATGGCATTGAAGCTGTATGCAATCCAAATACCGTTGTATTTGAAAACCGGCACAAGAATTGCAAGTAATATCGGAAATATGAGAGAGTCGGGAATAGCAGAATACAAAAAGCCTATACCAACTTTTTCTATGGATTCAAAGAACTGCGTGGTGATTCGTAAAAGAGCAGTAAGCGGCAAATAGAATACCATGCAAATAGCCATGCCTATGTAGAAATCAGCCATACCTGTCATATCATACACCTTCGCCAGAATGGGCGAACATGCCATAATCACTACTGCGCATATGCCAAGGGCGATGATGGCAAGTCGGACACTTTCGCGATATGAGCGAAGAATACCGTTTCTGTCTCGCGAACCGTACATTATGCCAAACAGTGGTGCAACAGACAAATTTACAGCCTGAATTATGGCGGTGGCAAATGTTGCAACGCTTTTGACTGCGGTAAATACCGAAAGTGCCAGAACTCCCGATGCATTGAATCCGGATACGATAACATTATTTACAACACCGGAAACAACACCGTCGGCAAGAGCATTTCCCGACGAAGCAATTCCGTGAGAGACAAAATGAGCAACTTTAGCAAATTTAACACTTCTAAATTTAATCTTAAATGAAATTCCGTATTTTTTTAGTGTGAGGCAGGAAGACACTATGGAGACTATTCCGCCAAACCAGGTTCCCATACCGAGACCTGCAATTGCCATATTTGCAGGAAAGATTTTTACAAATATAAACGAAAAAACAATATTGAAGACAACCGCAAGAAGTGACGAACGGAGGATTGCTTTCTGTTCTCCGAAAAGTGCAAGAGTCTTGTACATAAAAAGATTGATATTGCCAAAGATTATGCATCCGGTTGCTCCGCGAAGATACCAGACTGCTCTTCCGGCGATTTCGGGAGAACCGCCAAAAACATCAACCAGCTTATCTGCCAAAGTAAATCCCAAAGCGGCAAAAATCAATCCGATTATCACAGTAAAAAATACCGCTACCGAAAACGAATCTTGAACCTCTTGGGATTCACCTTTGCCTGCACTTATATTCATCTTTATAGAGGCTCCGTTTATGATGGACTGCGTAAGTGCCTGAAAAATGTTTATTATTGGAGTTCCTACAGCAACGGCAGCAATAGCCAGCTTGTCAAAAAACACACCTGCAAGAATGGTATCAGCCATAAGTGCTATAGCCGTGGTTATCATAGCAGCAAGGCTACCGCCGAACATAGAAAGAATAATCTTTCTTATAAGTTTGTTGTTTGAATTAATCGCTTCCAAACCAACATCTCCCCTCAATGTTTTGTAGTTATTTTATTGTTTTGTTTGTTCGTTTTGCGTCAATTTTTATGCGCTTCATATCTTGAAAAATAAAACAATATACATTACAATAATTATACATCGTACATCAAGGTTCGATGCAATAGTTTCAGGCAAGTTTTCTTAGAAAAAACACATTAATTTTATGAACAAACACAGCGTCCGATTTTTCGGACGCTGTGTTTTTATTAATAACGAGTATGCTTACAAATTACTCTATTGTAAGAACATCTGTAAAGCCTGTTACATCAAAGATTTCCATGATTGTTTCGTTTACATTTTTTACAATCATTTCGCCCTGCTTGTTCATTGTCTTCTGAGCCTGAAGAAGAACTCTGAGACCTGCAGACGAAAGATATTCAAGCTCTGCAAAATCAAGAACAAGCTTTGTAACACCTGCTATGGAGTCCATTAATTCTTTTTCAAGTTCGGGTGCTGTTGTTGTATCGAGTCTTCCTGCGATGTTTACAATTAATTCTGCTCCGTTTAAATTCTTTTCAATAGTCATTATTAATTACCTCTTTCTATAAAAACTTATATTAAACTATTTTATTTTTTGGAAGGATTCTTTGCTATGTCTATAGTTATGATGTTCATTCTGTAAACATAGGTGTATTTAATGCTCTGTGCAAGTCTCTGAGCAAGCTTTACTCCCATCTTGCGGAAGCTTTCGGAATCGAGCTCAAAATCGAGAGGATTGTACTTTTCCGCCTCGTTTCTTATGATTATGCGAAGCATATCTTTATCGGCAAAGAGCTTAACATCCATGATAACTTTTTCTGCTTTTTTGGTATCGGCAGTCTCTACAGTGTGCTCTACAAAATCGGCAGAAAGCTCTTCAAGACACAAAGCTGTGGTATGAGCTGTTTTAGCTTCAACACCCTCTTTTGCAAGGAAGGTATGTACCTCTTCGGAAATAAAGCTTACATCCTTGTTGTTACTCTTGATACTGATATCAATCTTGGGCACATTGTCTCGGATTTCTTCGTCCAGACAGAAAAATCTGTCGTAAGAGAGTCTTAATGTTTTGTTCTTTACAGAACGCAAAGCATACAGACCAAGCAAGAACGGTATTGCATTTAAACTGTACGAAATCCATATACCTGTATAACCTATTAAGGGAAGAAGAATCACAAGAAGTATTGGGAATATAACCGAATCGGGAATAGCGGAATAAAGAAGTCCCATTCCCGGCTTTTCTATAGATTCAAAGAACTGTGCCGTAATTCGCACTATAGCAGTAAGCGGCAAGAAAACAAATGTACATATGAGAAGACCTATATAGAAGTTTGTTTCGCCCCTCATATCGAATACTCCTGACAAGAAAGGTGAAATAATTGCAATTACAACCGAGCAAATAAGCAGTGCAATTACAGACAAGCGAATGGACTCTTTGTAAGAGCGAACAATACCATTTTTGTCTCGGGAACCGTACATGATACCGAAAAGGGGTGTTGCCGAGAGGTTAATTGCCATTATTATGGATGTGGCAAACATTGAAATACTCTTAACCGCAGTAAACACGGAAAGTGCAACAACACCGTTTTTGAAGCCATTTACTATGATATTATTTACAATACCGGATACAACGCCGTCTGCAAGGTTATTGCCGGATGAAGGAAGACCGTGATGAATAAAGCCAATGAGCGAAGAAATCTTTGCATCCTTTAATTTGAACTTTAAAGTAAGTCCGTACTTTCTTAAAGAAAGATGCGAGGAAAGAGCAGCTATACCGCCACCGAGCCATGTACCAAAACCAAGGCCCATGATAGCCATATTTTCAGGAAGGATTTTTGTAAAGATAAGCGAGAAAACAACATTTAAGGCAACTGCCAAAAACGAAGAACGGAAGATAACCTTCTGCTCACCATAGAGTGCAAGCGTTTTGGACATAAACATATTGAGATTACCAATAACTATGCAACCTGCCGAACCGCGAAGATACCACGCTGCCAGATCGGCAACTTCTTCTGTTCCGCCGAAAGCAACAACGAGTTTTTCTGCAAAAAGAATGGCAACAGCCACGAAAATCAAACCACAAATAACAGTATAGAATATGGAAGAAGCGTATGATTTGTTTACCTCGTCATTTTCGCCTTTACCTGCGGATACATTCATCTTGATAGATGAACCGTTGATTATGGTTTGGGTGAGCGCCTGAAAAATATTTATAATAGGCATACCCACAGCCACTGCCGCAATGGCAAACTTATTGAAGATGGCACCTGCAAGAATTGTGTCTGCCATCATTGCAACAGATACCGTTACCATTGCTGCCAAACTACCGGGAAACATGGAAAGAATGGACTTTCTGATGAGCTTGTTGTTTTGGTTTGCTAAAACCATGTTAAAATTCCTCCTTTGAAATCATTGTACACACTTTGGTTTTTACTGTATTCAAAGCCCGACAACCGACAATAAAAAGTAAAAAATCATGTGTAACATTTTCTTGGTTTTTATGTACAATATATAATATTAATTTTACACCAAATCCCAAGGTCAATGCAATAGTTTTAAGTGATTTTTTCTAAAAAATCATTAAAAACAAATCAGAATTAAATATGAATAATTCTGATTTGTTTTCTATCGATAAGATTACAAAATTTTCAAATTAAAAGCAAAAGTAACTGTAAAAAACTTTTCGTTTTTTACAGTTACTTTTTTATTTGTAATTAATCATCTATACTGTTATCGGTAGCCTTTGCAAATATAGCTTCAACCTCTGCCGAGGGAGCTTTGTCTATAAGTGCAACAACAAATGCAATTACTGCACCCGCAATAAATCCGGGGATGATTTCGTATATTCCTGTAATTGCTGTGAGTGTTTTGCCACCGCAAACAGGAAGCCACAACCAGAGCATATCCACAGCAGCACCTACTACGATACCTGCTACAGCACCCTTGTATGTAAATCTCTTCCAGAAGAGAGAGAAGAGTACCGCGGGACCAAATGCAGCACCGAATATACCCCAAGCATTGGATACAAGATCCATAATAGCCTGAGCAGCCTTGCCCTTACTGCTTGCAATAAAGTATGCTACTACAGCTATTATTAACACGATAATACGGCTAACCCAGAGCATTTCCTTATTTGAAGCGTTCTTTCTTATAAGAGGCTTATAGAGGTCACTCGAGAAGGAAGATGCCGCAACTAGAAGCTGGGAGTCTGCAGTAGACATGGAAGCTGCTATAATAGCCGCAAGAAGGAGTCCTGCTATAAATGCAGGGAATACATCTCTTGCAAGTTCTACGAATATAAGTGACTGCTTACCTTCGGAAAGGAGCTTTGCAGAGAGGTCTGTTCCGTCGGAGTAGAGGAACATTCTTCCAAAGTATGCAATAACAATTGTTGCCGCAAGTGAAAGGACAACCCAGATAATTGCAACTGTGGCAGATTTCTTAACCATAGAAGGCTTTTCTATAGCCATAAATCTTACAATGATGTGAGGCATACCGAAGTAGCCGAGTCCCCAACCGAAGCCGGAGAGGATATCCTGCCAGCTTGCATTAAAGAAGTTGGCAACGAACTTGAATTCTTCACCTTCGGGACCTTTGTAAACAGT
>JAZLCB010000157.1:0-4383 GCA_045614005.1 Clostridia bacterium | reverse complement strand
AGCCCCACTCCATACCCTTGAAGTATGCATCGATACAGATTGCCATATTCTCCTCGATTACGCGCTTGTTTGCAACAGAGAATACGGGAGCTTCGCACTCGAGCATACCTGTGCTGTGAAGGCTGCCGTAAGGACAGTAGTCGATGTATCCGTATTTTGTAAGGTAGTCTGTGTAAGCGTTGAGAACAACGTCGCAGGGTGTTCCGGGAACCATCTTTTCAGAAGCGTAGTTAAGAGCATCGTATGCACACATAACTGCATCCTTAATCTTCTGGGGGATTTCGCCAAGTACAAGCGGAGAACAGGTAATACCGTTGTAGCCGTCGTAGCAAGTACCCGCTGCGAGGTTAACGATTTCGCTTTCTTCTATCTTGCGGAGGCTGTTTCTGCACATACTGATGTGGGAGTTAACAGGGCCTGTTGCTACCATGGGGGCAAAGGACTGAACATAGCTCTCTGCACCGAGGTTCATCATTTCCATTTCAAACATACCCTCAACCTGACGCTCTGTCATACCTACTTTAATCTGGGGTACAACCTTTTCGAACATACCCGAAGTCATGTCCCAAGCGGTCTTCATCATTTCGATTTCGGCAGGGCTCTTGATTATTCTCTGCTCGTAGTGTACATCGTCGAAGTCTACGATTTCCACGCCTGCAAATACACTTCTTAACTTATCCATTATGATGGAGGGGAATATAAGACGGCCTATGAAAGCAATCTTCTTTACATTAGGATGCTCAGCCTTTACCTGCCCGAAAAGTTCCTTAAAGTCGAGCTGACCTTCGGTATCGTACTCAAAACCGCTTACTTCGCCTATTTCGGGAAGGATAGCAATACGGCTTTCGGGAAGCTTGTTGTGGATGAGGCAGTAGTCATAGGATGCCTGACCCGAGCAAACAACCACTTCGCCCTCTTTGGGGATGATGATTGCGGAGCTTTCGTTAACGGGAGCAAATCCGCAGTAGTATCTTACGATTGCAATTTCAAGAAGGTTGGAAAAGCCTACTACGAGGTCTACGCCCTGCTTATCCATTTCTGCTCGGAGTGCATTTACTCTTGCCAGATATTCCTTGGGTTCAATAGTGGGATAATTCATAATCATTCTCCTTTATTTTATATTAAAAAGTTTTTAACGTTGTCTGTGAGTATAGACATGTATGTAGCTTCGTCTATACCGTTTTGCTCTGCCATGAATTTAACGGCACGCAGTATGTGCGCGTAGCCTGTACCGCCATGACGCTTCCACATGGTTTTGAGGCATATGTCGTTGCAGACGAGGATTCTGTCCTTGTAGCCTTCGTCTATGAGGGTTTTAAGAAGCTTTACTCTTTCGAGGTCGTATGCAAAGCGTCTTTCTTCGGACACATAGAACTCCTTGCCGAAGTTATCGAACTCTATGTACACACCTCTATCAAGAAGTGCTCGTATATAATCGGGACGAAGCCACACATCCACATGGTCTATGCAGATTTTGTCTTCTTTCATGCCTTCGGAGGTTAATATGTCTATAACCTCAAAGCCGTTTTCGGTATAAAGATCGGTGTGAACATGCACGGCCTTGCCTGTCTTTGCACCTGCCATACCTGCGGCATGGAGAACCTTCTTTTCGTCATCGCTCATAACGGCACTTGTGCCGATTTCGCCTATAAGACCTGCCTTTATGTCGGTACCGTTTATACCCACGGTAATGTCGCGGTACATTTCCTCTGCAAGAAAGTCTACGGTAGCATCCTTTACATAGGGAGCGTGCGCCTTGTGATAATAGTGACCGCATCCTACTATGATGTTGACACCGCTTCTCTGAGATACTTCTTTTAACTTGAGGGGGTCTCTGCCGATTTCGTCGAGGGTACAATCTACGATTGTGTTACCGCCATGGAGTTTGAAGTATTCCATCTCCGCTACGGCATCGTCTACATTGTCGAGGAGGGCATTATCGAGGATTGCATACGGGTCGCAAAACACCTCTGCACGGTTGTCCTCGCGGATTTTGTCCTTAAAGCACGCGGGGCTGTCCGCTGTTTCGTCTACACACATACGCATGTCTATAAAGATATGCTCGTGCGACGAAGCAACACCGATTTCATCTTCGTGAATTTGTCCGAGAACTGTTGAAATCATAATTTGTACCTCCTGTTTTTTCTGTATTCTATGGGAGCGCACCCTATCTGCTTTTTGAAGAGCACATTGAAGTACTTTACATCATGAAAGCCCAGGTGGCGTGATATGCTTATTGCGGTACGCTCGGTATCGCGAAGCAGTCTCTCCGCTTCTTCTATCTTAAGACGGTTAAAGCAGGAAATGAGCGTTTCGCCCGTTTGCTTTTTGAATGTACGGCAGAGGAAAGAACGCGAATAGTTGAACCTCTTGCACACATCGTCGAGCGAAAGTTTGGCACAGATATTCTCCTTGAAATACTCGATTACCGCCTCGGCAAGCACCGCCTCGAAGTTATCGCCCGAAAGAAATACCACTCGGGATTCCTTATCTACCGAGAGTCGCCTTATAAGGCTTATAAAAAGGTACTCAAGAAGCATGAGTATTGCCTGCTGTCCGCCGAAGTTTGGGTTTGCAAGTGCAATGAGGTGGTCGTCCTTGTCCATTTTAAAGGTGTGTCTGCACTCATCTATAATTTTGTTTATTGTATCCTCATCGGAAGCATCGGGGCAAAAATGCATATTTGCCAGAGCCTTGAGACATTGCGAAAAGCTCTGGAAGCAAACTACAAAAGCCTTGTTTTCGTTGCCTCCCAAAGAGTGATACGAATGCTTCTTGTCGGGCGAAATAAGGACAAGTTCGTTTTCGCCTATTACATTTGCCTTGTCATCGAGCATGAGCGTAACAGAGCCTTTTCTTACATAGCAAAGCTCCCAGAAATCGTGGGCTTCTTCGTAGTTTTTGTACTTGCCCTCAAAATCAAGGTACTCTAACGCGATGAGTTCTTTTATGTCGATTACATTGAAAATCCTGTGTCTTAAATAGGTTCTCATGTTATCAGCTTCCTAATATCAGTTTATATGTGTATTATAAATAAAATATTTTAAGTTGTAAACCCAAAATATTGCACTTGATATACTAAAATATTGCACAAAGTTATTTTAGGGGAATATTTAGGAATGGGAAATAAAAACACGCCACGGCAAATCGTGGCGTGTTTTAGGTTTATTATGCTTGAATTTCGTTTGTTATTTCTTCTGCAAGTTTTACTGCTTCGTGAATGTTTGCAGTAAAGTTTCTCTGACCGATTTCGTTGTAAAGACCGTCTTTCTGAAGTACGGAAAGAGGCTGTTCGTTTATGTGCGACACAATAACAACTATACCTTTCTTCTTGCAGGTATCGTATATGTCTCTTAGTGTACTGCAGGCTGTTGCATCGAGCGCAGGCACACCACGCATTCTGAGTATCATTACTCTGCAGTCGTCGTTATTCTTTACAACTGTCATAAGCTTGTCCGAAGCGCCAAAGAACATAGGACCTGTTATTTCGTATACCGAAGTTGCCTTGGGTATCTTTATGTAGTTTATGGATTCTGTGTCCTTGTCTTCGTCGTAGAGTTCTTCGTAGTCTGTCCACTTGCGTATTTCTGCTGTTTTTGCCATTCTGCTCATAAAGAATACTGCAGCGGCTATCATGCCTACTTCTATAGCAACTACAAGGTCGAAGCATACTGTAAGTACAAATGTTATTATAAGCACGGCAAAGTCGCTCTTGGGCGCTTTGCGCATTGCAACAAACTCTCTCCAACCACTCATGTTGTATGCCACGATTATAAGCACCGCCGAAAGTGTTGTCATGGGTATAAGCGATGCATAAGGCATAAGAAGAACCATTATTATTGCAAGGGTTATACCGTGAACCATACCTGCTACGGGAGTTCTTCCGCCGTTTTTAACATTGGCTGCAGTTCTTGCTATAGCGCCTGTTGCGGGGATACCGCCAAACATAACCGAGCAGATATTACCAATACCTTGGGCAACAAGTTCTGCATTTGGATTGTGTTTTGAATTAACCATAGTATCTGCAACAACACAGGATAATAAAGATTCAATAGCGGCTAAAATAGCGATAGTAAAGGCAGATGGTAAAACCGATGTGATAGTGTGCAAACTAAAATCAAGGTTAGAAATGGTTAAGGTTGGAAGCCCTGAGGGGATAGTGTATAATTCGCCAATAGTGAAAACGCCACTATCAAGGGCGGGAATAAACTTAACCAAAAGTGCGCCAACTATTACTGCAACGAGTGATGGTGGAACCTTCTTTTCAAACCTTGGATAAATTATAAGAATAGCCAAGGAGATAATGCCAATAACTAAAGATTGCCAACTGAAAGTCGAAATGTGTTCTATATTGGCGTGGAGTTTTTCGAAAGCCTCAATAGG
>JAZLCB010000156.1:0-2705 GCA_045614005.1 Clostridia bacterium | reverse complement strand
AAAAGGATATCATAAAGATTGCAACAGACGATGAAATAAATCTTGATGTACTCGGATTTATAGACACAGATATAACAGTTAATGTAATAAAGGACGGAGCTCTCTTTGAGAAAAAGCATATAGAACTCCCCGAAAAAATTACAGATGTTATAAAGTGCAAAAATCCCCGTTGCATCACAACTACAGAGCAGGGTATACATCATGTGTTTGAGCTTACCGATGCCGAAAAGAGAGTATACAGATGTATATATTGTGAGGCAAAGGCTGAATAATCATAAGGGATGTAAAATAAGCGCAGACCTTGCATCGATATAAATTCCTTTGGAATTTTCGATATGTACTTCGTACTTGATATGCCTTTGACTCGATATGTCGCTTCGCGACGAGAATAAGGAATTTATATCATATCGAAATTTGTGAAACAAATTATATCGAATTTGCGCAGCAAATATATCGAGTTGCTTTAGGCAACATATCGACAAAAATTAATTTAAAACATGTGGAACTCTGCTTTTGCAGAGTTCTATTATTAATGTCTTTAGACAGTTGAGTACGCAAAGCGTGCGAAACAGACAACCACCCGCTATGCGGGTGGGCAACAATGGTTATACCAAAAAATTCCCCAATCTGATACAATATAGTTGTTCAAGCTTATTGCAAAAGAGAGGAGAATTTTTATGGCAAACAAAACAAATAGTCTATCAAGTACAACATGGATGTGCAAATATCACATAGTATTTATACCAAAGTATAGAAGAAAGGCAATATATGGACAGTATCGAGAAAGTCTACAAGAGATAATACGAACATTGTGTAAGTATAAGGGAGTAGAAATTCTTGAAGGACATATGATGCCAGACCACGTGCACTTATTATTAAGTATACCACCAAAAACAAGTGTGTCAAGTTTTATGGGATATTTGAAGGGGAAAAGTGCACTTATGATGTTTGATAAACATGCAAATCTAAAATACAAATTTGGCAATAGACATTTTTGGGCTGAAGGGTATTATGTAAGCACGGTAGGACTAAATGAAGCAACTATACGAAAATATATATCCGACCAAGAAAAACGAGATATTGCAATGGATAAATTGAGTGTAAAAGAATATGAAGACCCTTTTAAGGGTGGCAGGTAATACGAACGCCCTTTAAAGGGCGGCGAAAGTGGCAAAGGCAATAGGCTTGAACAAATGTGAAAGCCAGCGACTTGAGTCGCTGGCCGGTAGCAAAGGCTTATAGCCTTAGTGCAAACCACCCGTTTGACGGGTGGTTATGATTTTACTATCCCTTCTGTTGTGTGCAGAATTTCTTTAATCAAAAAACTTGTAAAATATTTTTTTATGTGGTATAATAAATATGCTACAACATTTTAATAATTTTTTATATCGAAGGAGGGCAAGCTTTCATAAAAAGCGTAGCTCTGTCTTTCATTATCCCTTTTTCGGTATAAATGTTATTAGATGTTGTAGCAAATATCTTGCAGAGTACTACGTTTTTTGGGTGTGTGGCTCTGCGAGCCATGCACCTTTTTTAATTGGAGGAAAACAGATGATAGTTTCCGTTGTAACAGGATATTTGTCCGAGTATGACAAGAGCAAAGTAAAAGTTCAAATAGAAAATGCAGTCTTATATGCTATAAGCGAGGGCGGAAAGATTTTCCTTTATCAATCCGAGTCGGAACTTGCATCCGTCATTTCTTCTGTAATTAAAGCTGTATCAAAAACAAACCCCGATATAACATATATGGCTGTGGAAAATAAGCAGAACGAAAGCAAAGAAGAATATGTACGAAAATCGTCATCAAAGATATATCTCTTGGAAAAAGCAGACATTTTGCTTGTTTTGGAGTCCAAAGAGAGCGTAACAAACTATGCCGTTCCCAAAACAACCCTTCGCATTAAAATATAAATTCTATGTACATGCACGAAATACAAGCACCTCCACATATATTGATATTGTGTCAATATCCGGAGGTGTTTTTTGTGTTATCTTTTTTGGCCGGTCTTATGCCAAAGATGTTTTTCGTGTTATCCTATGTTACCAATGTAAGCTCTTTTGCAGTTCCTCTTACGAGCGAAGAGGAAGATATGTATCTTCAGCGGTACAAGTCGGGTGACAAGGATGCAAAAAACATTCTCATAGAGCGCAATCTGCGCCTTGTAGCCCATGTGGTAAAGAAGTACCCTGCCGCAGGTGATAGTGATGACCTTATAAGCATAGGAACAATCGGTCTTATAAAGGCGATATCCTCGTTTAAGGACGGCAAGGGAACGCGCCTTAGTACATATGCCGCAAGATGTATAGAAAACGAAATCCTTATGAGCATACGCTCCAACCGCAAAAGGCAAAATGAGGTGCTTCTGCAGGACAGCGTAGGCAAGGATTCCGACGGCAAAGAGATGAGCCTTATAGAGCGTGTCGGCTCCGATGGTGAGGATGTCTTTGACGAGGTGGAAAAGCGCATAAGAATAAGCGAACTGTACGAAAAAATGGCAAGTACCCTCGCAAAGAGAGAAAAAAAGATTTTAGAGCTTCGCTACGGGCTTGGCGGAAGTGCGGCATTTACCCAAAAGGAGATAGCCTCATTTATGGGTATATCCCGTTCATATGTGTCCAGAATAGAAAAGAAAGCCCTTACCAAGCTTGCAAATGCAATGGAAGCGTAAGCACACGGGAGTTGAACCTCGCATGGTTTTAAATCA
>JAZLCB010000155.1:0-5096 GCA_045614005.1 Clostridia bacterium | reverse complement strand
CATAGTAAATACGGGCAAGATAGAATACATCATATTCGTAAAGGGCGATGATTCACTTGCACGCAACTACTCCGATATACTTCAGGTAAGTTTCTCATCCGTTAAGTCACTCTACGACGACAAGCATGACAAGCTCAACTTTATAAAGAACTTCCTTTTAGACAACATCCTCCCCGGCGATATACTCGCCAAGGCGGCTGAGCTTCACATTGCAATAGATGCAAAAAGAGTTGTGTTCTTAATTCAGACAGAACGCACCTCCGACTTTGCTGTGCTCGAGCTTATAGAAGGTATGTTCCCCAACAAGCAGACAGACCTTATCGTAAGCATAGACGAAAACAATGTGGCTCTCGTTAAGGAATTTGAAGACGAGCCCACACTTCCCGAGCTTCAGACAATCGCAAAGAGCATCTGCGATAACATCAATACCGAAGTTATGGCAAAAGCAATCATCGGTATAGGTACTGTTATAAGCAATGTAAAAGAAATTGCGCGTTCCTACAAGGAAGCACGTGTAGCTCTCGAAGTCGGCAAGGTATTCGACGACGAAAAGTACATCTTAAGCTACGAGGATCTCGGCATAGGAAGACTTATTTATCAGCTTCCTACCACACTTTGCGAGCTCTTCCTTACCGAAGTGTTCAAAAAAGGCTCTATAGACGACCTCGATCAGGAAATTATATTCACAATACAGAAGTTCTTTGAAAATAACTTAAATGTTTCCGAAACATCGCGTCAGCTCTATGTACATCGTAACACCCTTGTATACAGACTCGACAAAATTCAGAAGATTACAGGACTTGACCTCAGAGTGTTTGATCAGGCAATAATATTCAAGGTTGCCATGATGGTAAATAAATACTTAAGGTCAAATGCAATGAAGATCTAAAAGCTTGTAGGAGGAAAAACATTGATTCTTTTTGATAATGTTACCAAGGTTTATGACAATGGTTTTCCTGCGTTAAACGGGGTTTCGTTCCATATAGAAAAAGGCGAATTCGTCTTTTTGGTAGGAAGCAGCGCGGCAGGTAAATCCACCATCATAAAGCTTATGATGAAAGAGGAAGACGCAACAAGCGGTTCGCTTATGATAAACGGCATAGACGTTTGCGACCTGCGCAGAAAGGAAATTCCCTATTTCCGCCGTACAATAGGCGTAGTATTCCAGGATTTCCGTCTTCTTCCCAACAAAACCGTACAGGAAAACGTGGCATACGCTATGGAAATAATAGGCGCATCGGGTAAAGAAATCCGCAAAAATGTGCCCAATGTTCTCTCCATGGTAGGTCTTGCCCACAAGGCAAAGATGTACCCCAGACAGCTCTCGGGCGGTGAACAGCAGAGAGTTGCCATAGCCAGAGCCATAGTAAATAACCCTGTGGTACTCATAGCAGACGAGCCCACAGGTAACCTCGACCCCGATACCGCACAGGAAATAATGGACATCTTGGAGGATATCAACAGACGCGGTACAACCGTTATAATGGCTACCCACGCCGAAAACATCGTTAACAAGATGCAAAAGCGTGTTATCGTTGTGGAAAAGGGTCTTATTACAAGAGACGAAGAAAAGGGTGGTTATGCAAATGTGGATTAGAAATATACGCAGATTCATTGCCGAAGCCTTTTCGGGGATATTCAAAAACGCTCTTATGACAATAGCATCACTTATAGTTGTTACATCTTGTCTTCTTATGCTCGGTGTGTTTTTTGTAGTTACACTAAATGTAAACAGCATAAGCGAAGATGTGGCAGATGCTTGTCAGGTCAAGGCATATATCACAAACGAAGCTCAGGCAGAGGGCAGACAAAACGAAATAGAAGAGCAGATTCGCAGAATTTCATACACCAAGGATATTGTTTATGAAAACGGCGTAGAAGCCTTCAAAAAGATAAAGGAAGACATGAGCGAAGAAGATCGCCTGTCCTTTAGCGGACTTCCCGACGACCTTCTTAACGATGCTTTCAACATAACCGTAGACGACATCTCCAACACCGAGAAGATTACAAAAGCGCTTATGAAGATAGACGGTATCGAAAAGGTGGAAAGCGGTGACGACATAGTTTCGTTTATAAACTCTGTCCGCCATACCGTAAAGAATGTTTCCTTCTGGATAATTCTTGCGTTTATGTTTATAAGTATCTTCATAATTTCCAACACAGTAAAGCTTACTGTTCACAACAGAAGACGCGAAATAAACATAATGAAGTATGTCGGCGCTACCGACTCGTATATAAAGTGGCCTTTTATTATAGAAGGTATAATAGTAGGTCTTATTTCTGCAGGAATAGCTTATCTTGTAACAAGCTCTGTATATACAGGTCTTGTAAGCACAACAAGCCAGAACGCTTCTGTAGTAAGCTTTATAAAGCTTTTGTCCTTTAAGGAAATATGGCATATCTTTGCTCTCTCCTATGCAGGACTCGGAGCTGTAATCGGCGCTATAGGAAGTGCCATGTCGGTACGCAAATACCTCAAGGTATAATTCGGGAGGTAATTTATATGAACAGACTAACCAAAAAGATACTTGCAATAGTAGCTCTTGTGGCATTTTTGGCAGTAAGTGTTCTTTCGGCTTTGCCTGCTTTTCGCGCAAGTGCCGAAACCGCACAGGAAAGAATCAACGATTCTGTAAAAAAACAGAACGAAATCAAGGGCAATATTCAGCAGGCAAATGTTAAAAAAGATGCAGCGCTTGCCCGTTATAACGAAATAGATAAAGAAGTTGTAACTCTGCAGATTACCGTAGACAAGGTAAATGGTCAGGTAGCAGAGTCCGAAGCCAAGATAGCCAAGAAAAATGAAGAGCTTGAGGCAGCTCAAAAGGAATGCGACGAGCAATATGCCGACTACTGCGAAAGAGCAAAGCTCCTTTTGCAGAAAGGCACTATGTCTTATCTGGAAATCCTCATTCATGCGGACTCTTTTTCCGATTTTCTTACACGCCTTTCGCTTGTAAATGAAATCGCAGAATACGACAAAACCAGGCTCGACGAACTCAAAAAATATGCTGCCGAGGTAGAAGCTCTCAAAAAAGAGCTTGAAGAAGAAAACGAAATTCTCTTAGCTCTCAAGGCAGATGTTGACGCTCAGATGGCTGTTTTAAAAGAAAAGCAGGCAGAGAGCCAAAGACTTATAGACTCTATAAGATCGGATATCGCAACCTATGAAAAGGCTTTAAAAGCTCAGGAAGCAGCCGAAGCAGCAGCAAGAGAAGAAATCCGCAGACTTACACAGGGTTCATCTTCTCCGTATACAGGCGGACAGTTTGCATGGCCGAGTACATCAACATATATCACTTCGCCCTACGGCACACGTGTTCACCCTGTAACAGGTAAGGTAAAAACCCACACAGGTATCGACATAGGCGCAGGCATGGGTACTAATATATTTGCCGCAGCAGATGGTACTGTTATCGTATCGGGTTGGAACTCGGGCGGTTACGGAAACTATGTTGTTATAGACCACGGCGGCGGTGTTACTACACTTTATGCACACTGTAGCTCTCTTCTTGTTTCGGCAGGTCAGAGGGTTTCCCGCGGTCAGGTTATAGCAAAATGCGGTTCAACCGGTATATCCACAGGACCTCACCTGCACTTTGAAGTGCTCAAAAACGGTGCTCATACCGACCCGTATGCATATCTTAACTAACAGAACATATAATATTTAAAATACGAGAAATCTGCAATTTGCAGATTTCTCATATTTTAAGGCGTAAAGAAGGTTTGAGGTGTAATATATGAAAAGCAAAAAATCCGCAATAGCTCTTACCGCGTTTCTGACTTTTCTCGTTACCACGGTAATGTATATAGGCGCGTTTGTTTTCTTTCCGTCTTCGGGCGAGAATCTTAGCGGACTGCGCTCATCTGTCGTGTCAGGAAACGGCGACTTTTCCGAAGTGCGTGAATATGTAAAAAATGATTTTATAAATGTGCCCAACGAGGAAAGACTCAATTCCATGGCAATAAAAGGCTATGTGGCAGGGCTGGGCGATGCTTACAGCTCCTACTATACAAAAGCGGAATACAGCGACCTTTCCGAAGAATTGACAGGCAACTACAAGGGTATCGGCATAGAGGTAAGCATAACCGGTGACAACAGAATAATAATTATTGCCGTATATAAAGAAGCACCCGCCTACAATGCAGGTATCAAAGTAAATGATATACTCACAAAGGTAGAGGGCAAGGCATATACAGGCGAGAAGCTAAATGATGCGATTTCTGTAATCCGTACTGCCGAAGGCGAAATCACCATAACAATAGAACGCAACGGCAAAGAGATGGATCTTAAGGTAACTCCCACAGAGGTGAGCATACCCTGTGCAGAAAGCGAAATGCTCGAAGGCGACATAGGCTACATACAGCTTTTCAGCTTCTCCGAGGATGCAAACGAAGTTTTCCGCTCTCATGTAAACACACTTATATCGGATGGTGCAAAGTCGCTTATAATAGACCTGCGCGACAATCCGGGCGGAATGCTCCCCACTGTTGTTGACATTGCAGACCTGCTCCTGCCCGAGGGTAACATACTCACTATTCAGGGCAGAAACATGCCAAAGGAAGAATTCAAAAGCGGTAAAACCTGTATTGAACTTCCTCTGTATGTCCTTATAAACGGCGGTAGCGCAAGTGCTGCGGAAGTGCTTGCAGGCGCACTCAAAGACCATAAGAGAGCTGTTGTAATAGGCGAAACAAGCTACGGCAAGGGCGTTGTACAGACCGTGTATGAACTCGATAGCGGTGCGGCTCTTAAGCTTACAACTGCAAAATACTATACACCGTCGGGTGAATGTATAGACGGTAAGGGTATTACTCCCGACCATGAAGTGAAGTGGGAAGCTGAAGAGGGCTATGTGTACAGTAAGGAAACTGATGTACAGTTGCAGAAAGCTATAGAATTAATCAACAAATAAAGTATTCAAAAAACGCCTGTCAGGCGGAGTATATCCGCATGACAAGCGTTTTATTTTTAACCGTCGGAGATTCGAACTGAGCACGCTCTGCAAGCGTTAAAAAACATGTCTTTTTGGATTGTCAAGTTTGTAGGGCGTCAGCCCAACTGCACTTTCCGCACCAAAAATCCACAGTTTTTA
>JAZLCB010000154.1:0-2023 GCA_045614005.1 Clostridia bacterium | reverse complement strand
TGCACGGGCTGTAACAGGCTCGTGTATTTTTTTGCAAATAATTATGAAATACTATTGACATTTATATAAATGCGTAGTATTATATAAACAATTAAAGGAGAGCAAGTAGAAAGGAGCATGGTTATGTTTAAGAAATTATTAAAAAAGATTGTCGAGACGGATAATCAGCAGGATGCATGGGATAGCGTTGTGGGCAATATAGAAGACAGCTATCAGAAAGAGCTTATCACCTGGGAGGAGCATGAGCTGTTGTACTCAGTAATAGAAAAGATGGCATAAGGGGGGACGGCATGAAGCTAAAGACATTAGTAAAGGCGGTCATTCAGGTTAAATACCTCATCAAGGTTTTTGACGGCGAAACATTTGTGGAAGAAATAGCGGTTGATTACTGTGGGAATGATGCCGGTCTTGAACAGCAAGACAGATATGGCAGAGCGAAAGTAAAGCATGTAAGTGTTAACCACTCAACAGGCTTGATGGAAATATGGGTAGATGCAGTGTAGAAAGGAGCGGATCCATGGATAAGAAGCAAGAGGTTATGGACTGGATAAGCACAGCGAATTACAACGAGTGTATAAAACTGCTGAATGACAGCAGGGTGGCAGGATTACCCAAAGACCTGCTTGATGCAGTAGTAGACAGGGCAAGAAGCCTTAATGGCATGACATTAGAGCTGGTATGTGCGGCGATGCAGAATACTTTTTCAAAATAATTGTATTTTTGTATTGACATTTATATAAATGTGTAGTATTATATAAATGTAAAGAGGAACAGCACAGAAAGGACAAAGCCATGATGAAATACGAATTTGAAACCCTCGCAGGATATGAAGTAAGCACAGAGGATTACAACAATATAATAGAGCCGATGTACATGGCAACAAACCTCAGCAAAGAGGAATTTGTAAAAACAGTTAGCAAGAAAAGATTTGCACTGGTAAGGAAGCCCGAAGAGAAAGCCGTCTTCGTAAGCCACGGTTCAAAGACTCCCAACGGCTGCTACTGGATGGGTGAGTGGATGATTCAGATCGGACAGCCTGAGATCAATATTCGCACCGGCAAGACTACATTCAAGCTCAGGGGTACAACACTTGAGGAGCAGAGAGAAATAGGATGGGATAGAAATTATGCTTACAACATAGATATATGGGCGAGCAACCCGAACTACATAATCAAGGTAGCTTAAAACAAAGCAACGGGGAGGCAATGAGCCCTCCCCAAACAAAGGAGGCAAATGATGCAGGAAATCATAATTAAGAGGTGTAAAGCGGAGAGGAAACCGAAGAGGTCTTCAGTGGTTGTTTCTCCCGAAACGTACATAAGGGTGTACACTTTGGCGCAGGACGTGGGTATGCCGATGGAGAAACTTGTAGATTTGCTCCTAAGGGAAGCACTGGATCAGGTGAAAGTTGAGGATTAAAGGAAGGAGCAGGGGGCATGGAACGACAAGAAATTATGCAGGTACCGGCAGAATGGTTCGGGATAGAGCCGGATGATGACGGGGAGTATGACATTGGCGGTTATGATTGGCAAGCAGGGTGTTACATGGGGAACGGGAGCGGAAGGTTCCTTAACCTTGCGGAAGTAGTTAGGTGCCTGGAAATGAATTTGTAAATAGTGCTTGACTTTTGGTGATACTATAATTATAATATTGGTATAGCCAAAAGTAGAAGGGAGGAAAGATGGCTAGGACGGGTAGACCGAAATCGGATAACCCCTCTAAGAACAGCTTTAGTTTTAAGATGACGGATAGCGAGCTTGAAAAACTCAATTATTGCTCCGAGTTTTATAAGACGTCAAGGGCGGCTATCATAAAGAAAGGGATTAACCGAGTATATTCGGAGATAAAAAAATAGACGGTTGACGCACTCTCTCCAAAGTCTTCAACCGTCCACATGCTACCCTTGCAGATCACAATCTGAAGGAGGTGTAAATACATCATAGCATACCTCTTTTCAGACTTCAAATTGTTTTTTGAAAGGATGGGCTTTTATGGTAAGCATGGAAATGAATCTATAAAATAA
>JAZLCB010000153.1:0-2896 GCA_045614005.1 Clostridia bacterium | reverse complement strand
GGCTACGATCCGACTTAGAATCACCTCTGCGCCGTAGTGCTTTACGAGTTTTCTTCTTTCTTCGCTGACAGAGTCGGGCATAATTATCTTTGTCTTATAACCCTTAACTGCACCGACAAGTGCAAGGCCTATACCCTGATTTCCGCTTGTGGGTTCAACGATGATTGTATCTTTATTTATAAGTCCCTTATTTTGGGCATCTTTTATCATGTTGTATGCGGTGCGTGTCTTTATAGAACCACCAACATTGAGGCCCTCGAATTTAACGAGAATACGTGCGCTGTCTTCTCCTGCGATTTTATTTAACTGTATTATAGGAGTATTGCCTATTGCCTCCAGAATATTAGTGCAAATCATATATGCCTCCACTATAAATATAAATTAATCCTTTTTATAATAGCATTTTAAGTATGGTTTGTCAATTACAAAGAAAACCTGCTTTGAAATTCCTCATCCTCCAATTTGGGTTCCGATCGATTTGGAATT
This sequence comes from Clostridia bacterium, assembly GCA_045614005.1. Taxonomy (GTDB): domain Bacteria; phylum Bacillota; class Clostridia; order UMGS1810; family UMGS1810; genus RGIG8748. The sequence continues at coordinate 2,410 of JAZLCB010000153.1, read as the reverse complement.
TTTAAGCAGGTCTTTCTTTATAAGTATATCAACTTTTTATACAAAATATTCAAAACTATTTTATTGTTATTTCGCTGGAAAGCGGCATAATCTGAACATATGTGTTTCCGGGGTTAAGATTGAGTTCTTCACCGTTTGCAAGCTTGTATACGGTTTTTGCTCCTCTTGCCGACTTGGACCATGTTATCTTTACAGCCTTGCCGTTTGTAACATAATAGCCTTCTCCGCTACCTACTGTTACAACATCCTGACGGTCTTTGTTTTCGCCGTCCTGAAGCGGATAGTTTTTCATAGGACAGATAATAATGTTTTTAGCAGTAAGTGCCTTGCCTGTCTGCGACATATGCTCACTCTGTCCTATATAACGAGTGTATGTCTTGGATTCTTCGTCGTATTTATATGTAACCTTGTACATTGTAGAGTAAGGAAGAACAACCTCTGTTGCGCTCTGTGCGTCGTCTGCTAAAGCAGTATCCTTTGTGTTATATGGTGTATGTATACCCTCTGATGTGGATTTGTAACCTTTTTTATCTACAGCATATGCATACACCTTGTTGAGGTTGGTGTAGAGATTGTGCCATGTGTTATCATATGTACTGTCGCGATAGAACTGTGTTCCGTCGTTTCCGAGAATTCCGTTTATATTGTTTATACCGAGTACAGAAATATCATTTGCCGCCTTGGGGCTCCAACCTGCATGGCAATAGATAGCATTGTGTTCCATTGCAAAATCGAGGAAATAGTGTCTGGAAGAACGGATAGGACCAACCTTTTCGATGGCGGAGGCGTCTTTAAACACAGCCATAATTCTGCTTGCTCCGCCCTCTACTATAACTTCGTATATCATATATGCGCTCTCAAGACCTATCTGCGGTCTGGAAGAGGGTCCGTCGTTATCTATCATAACAGCTATGGGGCGCTTGTCTGTTTCCATAAGAGCTATAAACTCGTTCTTTTCTTCCTTGGGTTCAGAAACTTTTGTCTGAGTTTCGGTCTTAGCTTTGGTATCGGTAGGCTTTGCTTCTTTACCACAACCTGAAACCAAAACAATAAGCAAAACCATGATAAGGGAAATAACTTTTTTCATATGTACCTCCAAAGTGTTTATTTTTATTAATTTTACTACTATGCAGAGGGTATTGTCAATTAAAGCACCGTTTTGTGATGTAATTGTAATGAATAGTCAAAACCCTTGACGAAAAAGCGATTTTGCGTTATAATATCTGTTGTTTGCTGGTGTGGCTCAGTCGGTAGAGCAATTGATTCGTAATCAATAGATCGTCGGTTCAAGTCCGATCACCAGCTCCAAAAAGAACGGATATTCCTATAGAATATCCGTTCTTTTTATATTTGTATCCGCAAGGTCATAAATACCCAATATTTGACTTGTTTCGAAACATTATGATATAATAAAATATCCGTTTTTGGAGAGAGTAAAAACATGGAAAATTTATCTGTTAAAACAAATAGCAAACTAAAATGTACCCTGCTTTTCTTGCTGAAACTATTTTGTTTTATGCTGATGTTTATATGCTTTTTGGCATTTTATTCGGCAAATTGGTATGTAAGAACCTTTGGCAGGATTGGTTTTGGTGCAATTGTAAATACCGTCACTACTCCTATGGAAGGTGTTGAAAGCGGAGTAATATACGCTTATCTTACAAATGTAGCTTTAGCGGCAATTACCACTCCCCTCGTATGGTATATTCTGTTTGGAAAGTTTAAATTTACAATCAAAATATCAAAATTTCAGATTTACCCTTTCAAAAAGTGGATTTCGCTCGTACTGGCAATACTTATATCCGCAGGTTTTCTTACAAACGGAATTATAACCGCAGAGCTTGACGATTATATAGAAAGTCTTTCCAAAAAAAGCCTGATATATGAAACTGAGTATGCTTCTCCTGAAGAAGTAAATATAAAGTTTCCTGAAAAGAAGAGAAATTTAATATACATCTTCTTGGAATCCATGGAAATAAGTTACATGGATGAAGAAAACAACGGGGCTATGCAAAATAATCTTATTCCCGAACTTACAAAGCTTGCTAAGGAAAACATAAACTTTTCGCACACAGATGGCATAGGTGGTGCGCGTGAGGGCGCACATTCGGGCTGGACAATAGCGGCAATGGTAGCACAAAGTGCAGGAATACCCTATTCCGCAAACCTCTACGATATAAAATCCGTAGAAGATAATGGCTTTCTTAAAGGAGCAACAACTCTTGGTGATATCCTTAATAAAAACGGATATTATCAGGCGGTTATGTTCGGTTCGGATTCGCGCTTTGCAGACAGAGACAGCTACTACATTCAGCATGGAACAGACAAAATATATGACTACAACACAGCTATTCAAGACAAAATCATACCCGAGGACCACTATGTATGGTGGGGCATGGAAGATTATCAC
>JAZLCB010000152.1:0-3698 GCA_045614005.1 Clostridia bacterium | reverse complement strand
ATAAATCTGAAAAGAATACTTGTTTACAAAATCGAGAAAACGAGCCATTGCCTTACAGTTCTGGAGTATAGAAATGAACATAATACTGGAATATATTCCAAACAGTATCATTATTTCCTTTATGAACGGAGCTTCTATTTTATTTAGTAAAATAAAAATGATACCTGTTATTATATGCAGTATCACAACCAGGCATTTAGCCCAGGCTGAAAGCCCGGTAAGGCTTTTGAAATCTACAAATGTGCCAATTCCAAAAGCAAGTGCCGAGTAAAACACTACATCCAGGCTTCCGAGGGGAATACCAAAAAGCGGAGCTAAATAGCCTATTAAAATAACAATAAGCGTAATTTGCCAATTCTTTAATATTCCCGAAAAAGCCGTCCAAATACAAAACAAAAAGAACAGTGCATACAAAAACCAATATTGGGCAACAGGAGTTTTCCATATATAAAGAATATCTGAAACTGCAAAACCGGTATTTGATTCTCCAACTAAGCTGTTTATCAATATATAAACAACTGAAAAAACTATGTATGGAATACCAAGAGTGTAAAGCTTATAGAGAATAAATTTCCATTTGCTTTGTTTGCCTTTCCATTCTCCGGTAACTTTATACACAACACCGCTTAAAAACAGAAAAAGCGCAACATGAAAAGACCATATAAACTTTTCCATTCCCCAAAAAAATTCTGGAATATCTATACCTGCAAGTCTTATTCCCATAATAACATGACCAAACAGTACCAAAAAACAAGCATATCCTTTCAGTCTGTCAACAAGCACATTTCTTTCCATATTGCACCTCCTTAAAATCATTTTACCATTTCCTTGCTTCTGCAGGATGAAGAAACAATATATTTCGGTCTTCCTTTAATTTCATCATAAATACGGGCAACATAATATCCGATAATACCCAGGCTTATCATCATAATACTTCCTATAAATATCAGGATAATTATAACAGTTGACATACCTTCAAGGGCAATACCACGGATTTTATCAATCAGTGCCCAAACACTGAAAATTGCAGTAATAATAAGCATCATAACACCAAGCACGGTTACAATCTGCATTGGTGCTGTTGAATAGGCAGAAATATTTGAAATGGCATATTTCAAAAGGCCTATGGCAGACCATTTTGATTCACCTTCCAATCTTTCATTAACCTCGAATTCAACCGTTGTTTTGTTAAAGCCTACCCAAAATGAAATTGCTCTGAAGAAACCTTTTCTTTCAGGAATTCTGTTGAGTATATCCACAACCTTGCGGTCAAGCAGTTTAAAATCGGAAGCGTTTGACATATCAAATCCTACTACCGAACTGATAACCCTATAAAACTTTCTTGCAGCAAAACCATGCATTTTGCTTTCTTTGCCTCTTGTTTTTTTAATACCCTCAACAATTTCATAGCCTTCCTGCCACAGATGATACATTTCCACAATTTTCTCAGGAGGATGTTGAAGATCGCAATCAATTACTACAACTGCATTGCCTTTGGCGCTTGCAAGCCCTGCCGAGATGGCTGCTTCTTTCCCGAAATTTCTTGAAAAATGCAGTCCATATATATTTTTTTCTTTATCGGCCAAGTTTTCTATTTTTTTATATGTAGTATCCGTAGAACCATCATCAATAAAAATAATTTCATTGTCAATCAGAGCTTTTTCTAAAATCTCTGATATCGTATAATAAGCTCTTTCTACGGATAATTCCTCATTGTATGCAGGAATAATTACGGACAGCATTTAAACACCTCCTGAATTGTTATTAAAAACTTTCTCAAGCTGAGCCACCGGCATAGGTTTGTAATAGTAAAAACCCTGAAGGAGATCACAACCTGCTTTTATCGCCGCTTCTTCTTGTTCTTTCGTTTCTACACCTTCGCACAATGTCTTAAATCCGATATCGAAAGCTGTGCGAATAATGTTTTTCAAAATAATAAATCCTGTATCTGTAACCGAATTCTGTGTTATTGTTTTGTCGATTTTCACAATAGAAATATCAAGGTTTTGCAAATCTCCAAAAGTTGTATATCCGCTCCCAAAATCATCAAGCAAGATAGATATACCTTTTGCTTTAAGAACTGACAGATTTTCTATCATTTGCTTTCTTGCATCGAAGGTAATATTTTTATCCTCTAATATTTCAACCGCCAGACACGAAAAATTCAAATCGTATTTTTGTGCGATAGCTATTATCTTCTCCGCAAACTGCGGTTCGCACAATGTTGATCTTGAAAAATTGATGGTATATTTATAAGTTTCCCTTTGTTTTTTATCGTTTGAAATCCATTTGCAGTTTTTTTCAAAAATATAATAATCAAATTTATCATTGATTCCAACAGAATCCACCGCGGACAAAAAGCTACCCGGAGTTAATACACCCTCACTTTCTGAATTCAGGCGGGATAGCACTTCAGCACCTATTATTTTCTTTGTTTTTGCATCTAAAACAGGTTGATATTCAAGGAAGAAACGATTGTTATCAATTTCTTTTTCTATATTATTTTCTATTTTTATCTTTTTTTCAAGCGCTTTTCCGCCGGATACATTCCACTCGGCGTATGGAATATTTTCATTCTTCGCAAGCAAATATGCCTGTTTGGCACGGCCTATTGCGTCATCAAACGACACTTGTGTGCCAAACGCAAAGTATACACCGATTCTGACGTCAATAATATTCAGCGCACCGTGTTTTAAGAGACATTTGCTTAGCTCGCCAAAACAATTTTCAATTTTTTTGCGTGCAGTTTCGATATTCCATTTTGAAAGAACAACGAAGTTTTGTTCTCCATATATAGCTATATTACTGTCATCACTGTTTGAAAAAGCTTCCAGCAAGACTCCCTTTATTTCAGAAAAAACATTCGTGGTTTGATGTGCCGAATATAGACTTCTGAAATTATCCAGGGAAACTTTAGCATAGAAAACACACCTGTCTTCGCGTAATTTCCCTGATTTTTCAAAGCTGGCTTCTAATTTACTTATATTGATAAACGCCTTTTCTTCACTGCCGGCAGCAGTTTTTGCTCCTCTTATGGCAAAACAAATACCAATGGTGATAAGAACAATAAAGCATAAAACCAATATGGTTATGATGATGTATGGGTATTCAAATAGTTGCATTCTTATGGCTCCTATACTTTTTATTTTGAAAAAGTCGGAAATTCCAAGGTTCCACCGGTTTTCTTAAGTCCTATTTTTTCTGCACTTTCAATGCACCTGTGTCCATCTGTGCGAGCTCTTTTTTTGCGCTCAGGGATTTCCGCTGCAAGATACGGTATCCCAAAGGTAAGCATTGCCTTTATCAGCTTAGCCTTTGAAATACCTTTTCTTTTGTATTCTGCCAGAATTTCAAGCATGGCATAGTTTAATGCGTCTTTGTTAAACGCCTTCGTTTTGCGATTGACAGCCTTTAACCATTTATAAAATTTCAAGAATTTATTGATGTCTGTATTTTCTCTGAAATAAATTCCTTTGATATAAAACTCCTCTTGATTACTGTTCATAGTTTCAAGAAGTGCCCCATAATATTTTTTTTGAATAGCAATGACTTCTTTGTGCTGCTTCTCTAATGTTGTTTCGGTAATTTGTTTATCATGAAGTCTGTATATCATAAGATATTCAGGCATAATTTCAACATTGTAACCTGCCATTACAAATCTTGTCCAAAGCTCCATATCTTCGGTACAGGTAAAGTTT
>JAZLCB010000151.1:0-3428 GCA_045614005.1 Clostridia bacterium | reverse complement strand
AATGAACCTGCATTAAAATCAATCCACATTTTTTTCTTGTTTGCAAGATTACTGTTACTTGAAATCTTTGCAGTTGGCACAGGACAACCAAAAGGTGTTCCTCTGCCTGTGGTAAAGAGTATCATGTGCACGCCCGAAGCCATAAGGTCGGTTACTGCCACGATATCGTTGCCGGGTCCGTCAAGAAGAGAAAGTCCCTGTTTCTTTACAGGTTCGCCGTAGCCGAGTACATCTACAACCTTGGAGAGACCGCCCTTTTGTACACAACCGAGCGACTTCTCTTCGAGTGTGGTTATACCGCCCTCTTTGTTGCCGGGAGAGGGATTTTCGTATACTACCTGATTGTGGCTTATAAAGTAATCCTTGAAGTTATTTATAAGCTCTACTGTCTTATTAAATACTTCTTCGTTTTCGCATCTGTTCATAAGAAGATGCTCTGCACCGAACATCTCGGGAACTTCGGTAAGTACACAGCTTCCACCGTAGGAAATGAGTCTGTCGCAGAACTTTCCTACAAGGGGATTTGCGGTAACGCCCGAATATCCGTCGCTTCCGCCACACTTTAAGCCTACCTTTAATTTGGAGATATGTACCTTTTCTCTCTTGAATGTATCGGCATATGCCTTGAGCTCGTCTATAAGGCGTACACCCTCGGCAATATCATCCTCGAAGTCCTGAGTATTTAAGAACTTAACTCTCTTATCGTCCCAAGAACCCAAGAATTTTTTGAATACTTCTATATTGTTGTTTTCGCAACCGAGACCAAGCACGAGCACACCACCTGCATTGGGGTGGTTTACCATGCCTTTTAATATCTTTTGTGTGTTTTCCTGATCATCGCCGAGCTGTGAACAGCCGTGAGGATGACAGAAGCACTTTGCACCTGTAAGGGATGCAAGCTTTTCGGCAATTTTGTTTACGCAACCAACGGTGTTTACAATCCATATGTCATTTCGTATACCCACATCGCCGTTTTCTCTTACATAACCCATAAAGGTAAGGTCGGTATCTACCTTTTCGTCATAGGTGTAGCCCTTGTTGTAGGTGTACTCTATCTTGCCCGAAAGGTTGGTAGCAAGGTTGTGAGTATGCACATGAGCACCACGCTCAATATCCTCTGTAGCGTGACCTATGGGCTGACCGTACTTAATGATGTCCTCGCCCTTTTTGATATCTCTCATGGCATATTTTTGACCGTTGTTAAGATTAACATCTACATTATCAAGTTTATTTATTAACATACTTTATAACCTCGTCTTTCAGGAAGCTGATATCTTCGTCCCAAAGCTCCTTGTTTGCAAGGATTTCTTCTACACTTGCTGTCTTCATGAATTCCATAACCTTTTTGTCGTCGTTTGCCATGTCTGTTCTGTAGAATTCTATGAGCTTTGCAAATGCAAGAAGGAGACCTTCGGGCATTTTGTTAAATCTCTTGATGTATTCAAGTATGGAAGGAAGAACTCTTACCTTGAACTTACTTACAGAGTTTAATGCAATAGACGAAAGATAATGCTTTATGTACGGATTGGAAAAACGGGTAATTACGTTGTCCGCATATTCTAAAAGTTCGTCCTTGGGAAGGTCTAATGTGGGGATGATTTCATCATAAATACACTTGCAAAGATGCTCGCTCATAACGCCGTCATCAACACAGGATTTTACGGTTTCAAGACCGCTTAAAAGTCCGTATGCAACAATGCTTGTATGCGCACCGTTTAATATACGCACCTTTCTTGTGCGGTACATTTCGAGATTTTCGGTAAGGATTACATTGAGTCCGCACTTATCGAAGGGAATTTCCTCAAAAAGACCCTTGTAGCCGTCTATTACCCAAAGGTGGAAATACTCGGAAGTGTTTATAAGCTTATCCTCATAATCCAGCTCTATCTTTTCGTCCTTGGGATAACCGGGGTTTATTCTGTCAACGAGGGTGTTGCAGAAAATATTTTCTTTTTCTATCCAGTTTTTGAACTCATCGCCAAGATTCCAGAGATCTATATACTGAAGAATACATTTCTTTAAGTTTTCGCCGTTTTTGTCTATAAGCTCACAGGGAATAATAACAAAACCGCCAAGAGATAAATCGAATCTCTTTTTAAGAAGCTGTGTGAGCTTTCCGGGGAATGTGTTTGCAGGTGTATCGGTGAATTTGTCGCTGTCGGAGAAGCAAATTCCTGCCTCTGTGGTGTTGGATATAATAAATCTGAAATCGGGGTTTTCCGCAAGTGCCATGTACGCATCAAAATCGTCGTAGGGCTTTACACAGCGGGATATTACATCTATCTTCTTTACATCTACGCCCTCTGTACCGCGACAAAGATGTGTGTATACACAGCCCTGCTCTGTGAGCATGTCGCAAAGACCGTTTTTGATAGGCTGAACTACAACTACCTTGCCGTCAAAATCTGTTTTTTCGTTTACAATCTGAAGCATCCAATCGGCAAAGCCTCTTAAAAATCCGCCTTCGCCAAACTGTATAATCTTTTCCATAATTTATACCTCGCTTTAAAATGGTTATACCTAGAGTATATATCATATCTTTTTTGTATTCCTTGATTTTTTTGATTAAAACTAATATTTTCTTGATTTTTTTGATTATAAATGCTATATTAAGTGCAAAGGATGTGATTTATTTGAAGTACACCGCATTTGACATAGATTTCCACTTCCATCACGACAAAAATGTAAAACACATAGGCACGCACGAATATGCCAAGCACTACCACAATCTTTTTGAAATATATTACATTACAAGCGGAAACTGTACCTACTTTGTAAATAACAAGACATATTCATTAAAACCCGGGGATATAGTGCTTATACCCGAGGGGGTAATACACAATACACGCTATTCCAATTTGCCCCACTCAAGGATGCTTATAAACTGCTCGCCCGACTTTGTACCGCAAAGTGCAAAGGACAAATTGGAGGATGCACCTTGCCTTTTTCGCAACAGCTACATTGCAGACGAAATAAAATACATATTTACAAAGATAGAAAACGAATACAGCACACGCAAAAACCCCGAAGCACTAAGATGCTACACACATCTTCTCTTCTACACAATAACGGATAACGAAAACAAATACATACCCACAAAAAGCGGTATTGAATATATGGAAAAGGCTCTTGAATACATAAATACTAACTTCTGCTCAAATATAAGCCTCGACAGCATATCGCAGATTTGTTCGGTAAGTAATGAGCACTTTTCCAGAACATTTAAAAAGGAAACGGGATTTACCTTTTGTGCATATGTAAATCTTCTGCGACTCAAAAAGGCAGAATCCATGCTGAGGCAATACCCCGACATGACAATAGCGGAAGCCTCTGCAAAATGCGGTTTTAATGACAGCAACTATTTTTCGCTCAAATTCCGCAAATTATATGGAATATCTCCAAAAAAATTACAATTACAACATGCAAAA
>JAZLCB010000150.1:0-3814 GCA_045614005.1 Clostridia bacterium | reverse complement strand
CATTTCTTTTGCCTTTTTGAAAGCTTCCTTTGAAGAAATGGTATCATCGTCTGCAAGTATGTAAGGAATTATAGCATATTCGTAGGTCTTGATAATTCCGGGGATGATAAAGAGAAATGTCCAGAGAGTAGCTTTAACAGCTGCCCAAAGTAAAACGCCTGTATTTCTGCCGTATCTGACTTTGAAACCTCTGAAAGCATCTCCAAATGTAGGTGCAGAATCTGTATTTCTGATAAAGAAATTGCCAAGACCAACAGTTGCTGCACCAGCTACAAAAATGCTTACCATTAAACCTACGATGCTGATTACCAAAGCTGCACCTGTAATAACAAGAGCACCAATCTTCATGACAGCATCCATCTCGGAAGGATCAACCTTTGATACAATATCAATTAGTTCCTGCGCAGTGGTAACCATGCTATCACCGATTGTTGCCAAAAAGCCTGCAACAAGGCTTACAGCAAAAGCTATCCAATATTTTCCTTTGAGCGAATTCCACGCTCTCTCTCTTAATTCTTTTGATCTTAACATAGTAAATTCCTCCAATTTTTATTTTACCAAAGCTTTAATCTTTCTTCAGGAGCAACATACATGGGGTCGCCTTCCTGAACATTATAGATATCATAGAACTGATCGAAAGATGAAACAACAGCATTTACACGAACAACATTTGCTGCGTGAACATCGCTCATAAAGACATTGTCTGTAAGATAAGAAACCGTACCGAGCTTTGCCCATATGCGTGCATATGACTCAAAACATTCCTTCTGAGCTTCCTTGTCGTCACCTATTATGTCCATAATAACCTGCATTGCAGCAAAATCAGCCATGTTTTCAGTAATTGTAATATTAGCATCCTGAACAACGCCATCAACTACCTCAAACTGATTATAATACTCTACGAATTTTTCCTGAAGACCGGTGAAGTACTCGTAATCTTCCTCTTCCCACCAATCAACAAGGCATCCGTTTTCGTCATACATTGCACCTGTTTTGTCAAAGCCATGACCGATTTCGTGTGCCATTACCATACCGATACCACCAAGGTTTGCAGCGTAGCTTGCATCTTTGTCGTACATGGGTTCATTTAAGATACCTGCAAAAATGTTTATAGTGTTACGCATCGGCATGTAGAATGCATTTACAGTGTCCGGCGGGGCAAGCATAAGTGTTCTTATAAATTCCTTATCCTCGTTTGAACGAATAAGATTTGAAAGCTCATGACGCTTTATGCTGAGGGTATTTGAGAAAAGGCTTCCGCCCTCGGAAATGGGTGTGATTTCGGGGAAGGTGTAGTTATCGGGATAGCCGATAACAGCTATCATGTTTTCAAGCTTTTTGATAGCGTTTGCCTTGGTTTTTTCGGTCATCCATGTGTTGGACTCAAAACGCTTTTTGTAAGCTGCGCCGATATCCTGAATCATTTCGATTAAATCATACGAAATTTCATCGTCATAGTAGTATTTTGCATACAAAAGACCTATGTCATCGGGGAGCAGCAACTGAAGCTGATTAAGATTTACTGCACTAAGGAGTCCTTCGTCAAATTCAACACCTGTTGTTTCTGCAAAAGCTTCTTCATCGGAGTTGTCTTCCCGCTCTTCTTCAAGAGACTTTTCCAATTCTTCTACAGAAGATGTAAGACATACCATAAGCGGGAACATATTTAAAACATTCCAGATTCCTTTTTCTTCCTCGCTTAAGTTAACATCAAGGTTGCTGTTTAGAGTCATAAGCGCATTAATCTTTAATGCGGCAAGGTTCTTTTCTGAAACAATATCCTTTTCGTTTGCAGAAATCTCATCTATGGGAACTATTATCTTTTCGAGATTTGTAAATCCGTAATCAGCAAGCTCTTCACATACATCAAAGCCATTGAACACTGCATCAGCAGCCTCTCTGTCTTTGCTTTCAAGCATGAAATAGTTGCCTATATAGTTACCGACTTCATCAAATATTTCGGGATGTCTTGCAGTAATGTCTGCAAGTTCTGCCTTTAATTCTTCCTCGTCTATTACTCCAAAGAGTTCTGCAAAAGAAAGATACGAAACAACAGCAGCATAAAAATCTATATCCTTGGAAGCTAACTTCTGGATTTTTATTGCATTACTGATTTCCTCTTGTGTAAACTCTGCTCCTATTGTTTTGAGGTAGTCGGAAATCAATTTTGCATATACATCTTCATATTCTTTGGTATCTGTTTTGCTTCTGTAAGCAAGGAAACCGCCGTTGCCTGCAGCTGCGATTGAAAATGTAGGATACGGAACACCTGTTACCGCATCGGAATCAACATTAATATCGAATAAAACATTGATACCTGCAAGCTTGTATATATTGGCTACAACAGTAAGGAATTCCTCTACTGTTTTGGCATTTACTATAGCGTTTCGTATATCGGTGATATATTTTATATCGTCCTCATCCATTGCAACATCGGCATCTATGCACTCTAACATATCGAGAACACGCTGTTCTGACGAGCCTTTTTCTACCTCTAATTCACCATTTACAAGTTTAGTTAAAATTTCCTCTTCTTCCGCGAGGATTTCGTTATAAATATCGTCAAAATATGACCAAGCTGAGGCCTTTGTTACAACCGCACCGTGGAGTGGGTCGATTTCGGTGCTGTCTTCGAGCTCAACATTGCGAAACTTCTTTTCGTTTACATATCCGTAGAAGCTGTCGCCCGGCTGTACTGTTCTAAGCGAATCATCTATACGCTCTACAAGAATACCAACCTGCTCGGTAGTAATGTAGTCCTCTGCACCCATTTTTCCGTTGCCGTAGCCCTTTACAATACCTGCCTTTGAAAGGTATGTAATTTCTTCCTTTGCCCAGTTGGGAACATCGGTAAATTCTATAGTTTCTTCATCTTGACTAAGCTCGGAAACACATCTTGAAAGCATAACCATAGCTTCCACACGGCTTACAGGCTCATCGGGTCTTATTGTTCTGTCCTCGTAACCCTTTAAGATACCGCCGACAATAGCTCTGCTGATATCATCTTTGTACTCAGCGGAAATCTTGTCCGAATCTTCGAATATTTCGAGTACAGCTTCACTTTCTTCGAGTGTGTTTCTTCCTACCGACTGAACAAACTCAGAAATGATATACTCTCTGGTTGCATATTCGGGTGCTTCATCAGCCATTACACAAGGTGCAACTACCGAAAAACACAGGCACATCACAAGAAGTATTGAAATTATCTGTTTTGATTTAGCCATTTTTAATCTCCTTTTTAATTACTCTATCCACGATTCTACAGGATCGTAGAGGAAAGATAATTCCGTAAGCGGAGTTTTGAGGCTACCCGCAAGCCTTTTTACTGCTTTTCGGATATCAGCCGAAAAGTCCATATACCAGTCCACAGTTTCAAGAATATATTTGCGCTTAAATTCCTCGTTTGTAACAAGAGCGCACTGCAGATTGTGGAGTCTGTCTGCCGCCTTTACGGCAAAGGCAATGGGGTTAGCTTTTATAGCACTTATATACTCTGCCATAACATACCCTTTTTCCTTGGTTAAAAGTCTGACTGCTTCAAGGATTTTGTCATTTCCGAATTTTAGTATTTCCTCTTCGGTTGCATCTGTATCTTCGAGCAAATCATGAAAGAGTGCCGTTATCTGATAGTTTATGTCAAAGCCCTCATTTTTTACAATTTCGCACACGGCTATGGGATGGGTTATATAATCATCTCCGCCGATTCGCTTTTGCCCTTTATGCTTTGCTTTTGCGAACTCAAGGGCAAGAAGTAACCTTTCGCTATCATCCATCAGCATTCCTCCAATTGCTTTAATAAATATTTTGCTTGTCT
>JAZLCB010000149.1:0-9720 GCA_045614005.1 Clostridia bacterium | reverse complement strand
AATAAGCGTATTGGAAGTAATACGGGCAAAGTCCGAAGACTTAAAGAAGAACTCAAAGTTTCTGAATCCTACCCAATCACTACCAAATATACCTTTGTCGTAACGGTACTGCTTAAAACCAACTATGATACCAAACATAGGTACATATCTTGTAATTACAACTATAAGCATCGGGATAAGACCAATTGAGTAAAGCTGTAAGATACGGCTGCGGTTTCTGGCCGAACCTTTTTTCTTTGCACGGTTGAGCTGCGCAAATTCCTGATGTGTAACTGATTTATCCATTACATCCTCACCTTCGTCATATTTTTGTAATATCTATTATACGACTTTTTATTCACTTTTCCAATTCTCAATATTTAGTTTTTTATTCTCAATATTATTAAGATTGTAAAAATTACACATTTTGGATTTGACTTTTTTATAAATAATGTTTAAAATATAATTGAATTATTGTAATATATTAAGAGGAGGTGTGTGCGCTTGTATAATCTTGTAATAATTGATGACGAACTTACCGCATTGGAACAGTTTGCCGATGCCATAGAATGGGCAAACTACGGCTTTAATCTCGCGGGAGCTTTTTCGGACAGCACGGAAGCTATGGACTTTATTAAAGAGGGCGGTGCCGACCTTGTATTTACAGATATAAGGATGCCCGGATACTCAGGAATAGATATAGCCGAAATGTGCCTCGAAATGGAAAATCCACCTATTGTTGTATTTATAAGCGCATACTCCGACTTTGAATATGCCCGAAAGGCTATACGCTTTAATGTATGCGACTTTATAGTTAAGCCATTTAGCTATTCGGATATAGAAAATGTGCTTATAAAGGCATACAACATGTTGCAGGAGAAGCACTCTTCAAACCTTTTTGCAACCAACCTCGAAATGCTCGAACAGCAGTTTGTGTTCTCGGAGCTTGTGCTCGGTAACATAACCTCTGCCGATGAGCTTAAAGAAAAGCTTGGTTCGCTTGGGCTGCCTGTATTTCTTTCGGAAAACAGATGTGCAATAATAAATGTAACAATAAACGACTTTGAAAATTATATACAAAACACATGGAAGCACGGCAAGGACAAGCTCTACAATGCCATATCCTACCTTGCAGGAAACAAGACTCCCGTGTTTTCTTCGTTGTTTGCCTTTATGAACAATTCTTTCCAGATACTTGTAATAGCGGTTCAGGGCAACTTTGAAAAAGAGCTGGACAGCTACATAACATCTCTAAAAGACAACCTTGAGCAGCTTCTTTCGCTAAGTAACATAACAATAGAAACAGAATGTAAAAAATCTCTGGAGGAATTTGTGGCAGAACCCGAAAACTCCAAGAATCCGTTCTATGATGACCCAATAATAAAGAAGAGTATTGACTACATCCGCAGAAACTACAAAAACGACATAACCCTTGACGAAGTGTCAAAGCATATATCGCTTAGCCGTGTGTACTTCTGCTCGTACTTTAAAAAGGTGACGGGTGATAACTTTATAAACGAATTAAACCGCTACCGTATAGAAAAGGCAAAAGAGCTCCTATCCTCTACAGACACTACAATTTCTTCGGTTGCCGAGGATGTTGGCTACAAGTCTATACCCTACTTCTACAAAACATTTACCAAATTCACCGGGCACACACCCACCGAATACAGAACAGCCTTCCGAAAGGACTTATAACACATGAACTTTTTTTCTGAGCGAAGCAGAAACCTGATTAAACTGTATAGCTGGAACAGTATATTCTTTAAGTACTTCCGCAAATCGGTGGTCTATATACTCATGCCTCTTACTATACTTAGTTTGATTTTGTGTTTTTTTGTGTTCCGTTCGCGCAGGGAGGATGCCATAAGTCAGCGTAACCGCGCTTTTTATCAGACTTCGTCTCTTCTGGAAGCTGTATTTAACGATGTGGAAAACAACCACCTCGTTATTTCATCGTCTTCTGATATAAGTTCTTTCTGTACCAGCGATGATTCCGACGAATACTCAACTCCTTACAGCTCCATACACGCTGTAAAAAAAGTATTGAATAATATCTGCGTTTCTTCGCAGTACATAAACAATGTTCATATCTATATGCCCACCAGAGACTATGTGTTCTCTACTACGGTGAGCGCCCCTGCGGACAGCTTCTATCTTAAGGAATGGTATAATATCATTTCCGATACAGGCATGTCCGATTTTGTATATTATAACAAAAGTGAAAACCCTGATATATACACCGACTCTGTAATTGTTGTACGCTCCATTATGGCAGACAACCACACTCAGGGGCACGTACTCTATGACATACCGGCACAGAAATTTAAAGAAACATTTGAAAAAAGCGGTTATGAATACGGCTTGCAATTACTATGCGACGCAAACGGAAAGATTTTTTATGCTTCGGACAAGAGTATAATCGGCAAAAATGTAGCAGACATATCAACCAACGTGGATTTGCTTGCACTCCGAGATGATGAGTCCTTTGAAAATATGCTCTATCAATCTTCGGATATCAACTATACATACCACTACATAACCAGCTCACCATTATCATCGGGAACAACCGCACTTCAACTTATAGGCATTGTGCTTGGCGTTGCACTCTTTGTACTTCTTATATCTTTTGTGCTGTCGTTTTATCTTTCGCTTCAGTTCTATAAATCCATAATACAGATAACCGCAACGCTCAGAAATGAGGAAGGAAGCAGTTCCTACATATCGGAACAAAACTACAATGAGCTGTACTACATAAACAGTCACATCATCTCAAGACTTACAAAAACCTCGGATGTAGAAACACAGCTTGCTCATCAGATAACCTCGCTAAAAAAGGCGCAGTTTGTAGCGCTTCAGGCACAGCTTAATCCACACTTTATATACAATACTCTAAACCTTATAAATGTTATGGTAATGAAGATGGCAAAGCGCGACTGCGAAGCAAGCAAGGCTATTGTAATACTGTCGCAGCTGCTGCGCGAAGCCTTTGATACCAAAACGGTACTGATATCGCTGGGCGATGAGTTTGATTATGTAAAAAAATACATCGAACTTCAAAAACTGAAATTCAAGTACGATATGAACATTGTCTGGGATGTGGATCAATCGCTCATGGATCGTCAGGTGCTTAAGTTTATGCTCCAACCGATAGTGGAAAACGCCTTTGAACACGGCTTTGGCAAAACAAAGCTCGACGAATACACACTTATTATATCGGCTCACACCGATGGTGATGAGCTTGTGCTCTCCGTAACAAATAACGGAAAGAAAATAGCCGACGAAGAGCTACACTCCCTGCAGAAAGCCCTGCGCTCCGACATTGAATTTGAGCACCGGGGCATAGGGCTTATGAATGTTAATCAGCGTATACGACTGATATATGGCGATGAGTACGGATGCAGTATTGAATCGAGCGAAGATGAAACTACAATAAGCATACGATTGCCTGCGGAATTTGAACAGAATAATATGTGATTTATGTAAAAAGCACACTCAACTACAGGTTGAGTGTGCTTTTTTGTTTTATTCGCCTTCGGCGAGTGGTGTTGTAGGGAACGGCCTTGGTCGTTCTGTTTGTTTGTGCGTTTCTTTTCGGGAGGGCACGGAAAACCATTCCACCTCATCCGTCAACCACGCTGACACCTTCTCCCCAAGGAGAAGGCATTCCTCCCCTACAAGATTTATCAAAATGTTAAACGTATTGTAGGGGCGATTCATGAATCGCCCGTTTGCGGGGCATTCGTGAATGCCCCCTACATTATATTTTGTCAAACTCAAGAGAACCTTCCCCTTGTGTTCAAACAAAAAAACGAAACCACCGCAAAAAATGCGATGGTTTCTGCATGCTTGTTCTGATTACCAATTATTAAGTAAGAATTCGTAGTTGTTCTTTGCTGTTTCTTCGTTGGAAACGGGAGCCTTATCGAGCTCTTCGCAAAGAGGACCGTCATAGCCTGCTTCTTTGAGAACTTCGAACACGCCCTTGAAGTCTACATTACCCTTACCGAGTTCGCAGAAGTTGCTGTATACTTCTACGCCGTTATCTGCGCCGATACCTTCGGAGTTAACGTTGGAATCCATGATATCCTTGAAGTGTGTGAAGTTAACTCTGTGAGCATACTTCTTAACAACTGCAACGGGATCACATTCACCTGCGATAAGGTGAGCTGTATCAGGACAGAAAGCAAGGATATCTTCGCTTATGTGTTCCATGAAGTAGTCGATTTCGGGTTCGTACATAGCCCATGTGTTGTGGTGGGGATGGAGGTTGGCTGTGATGCCGTATTCCTTTGCCTTAGTAGCAAAACGTGTGATGAGAGCTACCTCATCGTCGAGCTGTTTCTGGGAAAGAACATTACCCTCAGGTCTGCCCCATGTAGCCTGGAGGCTGATTCTCTTAACGCCGAGCTTGGAAACGAAGTCCATTTCTTCTTCGATGAACTTGAACCATTCGTCCTGCTCCTCGATGGGAGGAAGGTGGAAGTAGAAGCTTACGGGGGTAATGTCAAATTCTTTGAGCACTGCCTTGTAAGCATCGAGATCCATGTTGAATGCATGGATTGCAGACTTTGTGCTTTCGAAAAGCTTGTAGCCTATTTCGCTTATTGCCTTTGCTGCTTCTCTCATCTGTTCGGGAGACTGTGTACCCCAAGGCCAGATGGATGCGGTGAGTCTTGATTTAGTATCCATTGTGATTTCTCCTTTTTATTATAAATTATATAATTTATCTAATAATCTTACGCTTTCGTTTACAAGGTGTGCACCGAGGTCGTCTATAAATGCAGGTATGCTTGCCGCATGGAAGGACATTATTTCGTATCCGCCATAGGGTATCTGCTCGAGTGTAGGCAGGTAGCCGTAGCTTCCGCCTGTAAGACCTAAAAGGATAGTTTCCTTGTAAGGGGATCTCTCTCTGATTTCAAGAGCGATTTCGCAGAATGCTTCAAACGGGAAAGGAACCATAGCAAAATCGTCCAAAGCTATTACTGTGTGAAGCACATCAAGTGCTTCGGGCATCTTGGAATCGGAGTTTAATATATCTCTCATTTTGCAAAGCTGAGCGTATCTTGTAATCTGTGTTGCCACATGATCCTTGGGATCGCCGAGAGATTCTATCTCAGCTTCCACCTCTTCTATAGGAGGAAGTGATGTGTAGGGGAACTTAATCCACTCTGCATGAATCTTAAGTGTAGGTGCTTTAAAGTCGGTTGCAGCTTCGAGAGCTTTTAGTGCATCTCTTGCCGCCCACTCGCCTATCTCTGCAAGATAGCTTTCGTCAGCTGTTGTTCTGCCGTTGGAAAGACGAGGACCTAAGTTACCCTCTGCACCGTTTATGTACATACAGGGAGCACCTGTTACCTCTGCAAGCTTATCTATCATCTGCGAGGGCCAGTCTCTTGTAATAGAAAGGTTGGAGCCTGCTACTGTAGGATGTGCCGCATAGTGGGCAATGCTACCGAGGTTTTTGCCGTCAAGGGACTTAAAGGTAACTACTGTCATGTTGGGGTCGTAAGGAAGGTCGGGATTCTGACCTAAGATTACTTCGCCGTCTTTTATCTGACGTCTGTTCATGCCGAGTTCACTCATAACCTTACCTACTGCCATGAGTGCAGGCACCATGGAAGAAAGTGCATCCTTTGCCGCTTTGATACTCTTAGGAATAAGAGTACCGTTTATGTAGTCCATGTCTGCTGTACCCCAGCCCACGGAGTTACGAGTAACGGGGCCTGAGTGAGTGTGTATACAGGAGTACATGATGTTGGCTGTTTTAACACCTGTAGCCTTGGAGATTTCTTCTCTTATATAAGTACAGATATCGAGGTTTACCGCACAGATATCCACACCGAAAAGAAGAACGATTTCATCACCCTGCTTTAATGCTACTGCACCAACAGCGAGAGGATCTATAACTCTTTGAGCACGACGCTCTCTGGGATAGCCGTACAAAAGACTTCCAAGCTCGGGTGTAATGTCCTCTTTAGACATACCCATTAAAAATTCGTTCATGTAAACATCTTCTTTCTGAAGTATTCTATGTTAATTCTATCATATGCTTTTACGGGCGTACAATCCGAAATATTGACTTATTTTTCCCAAAAATTCACCATTTGAAAGTGGTGATGTTATGATACGGCAGGAGCAAGCCCCTGCCCTACAAGATTTGTCAAAAAGTCAATAATCTTATTTTTCAAGCTTATTAAGAAGCTTAACGTATTCATCTACCACAATCTTATCCAGATTGTCTGCATAGCTAAGCAGTGCAGATGTGCGGAACATCGTAACTTCATAGCCACCATAGGGAAGCTCCTCTTCGGTAGGAAGGTATGAGCGTGTACCGCTTGTTATTCCCATAGCAATTGTCTGCTTATACGGAGATTTTGCTCTTAAATTCATAGCAATCTCGGTAAATGCTTCAAAGCAAACAGGCACTATAGCAAGGTCACCTACAGCAATAACAGTCTGTCTGTGAGTTACGCCCTTGGGAAGGGTTTCGCCCGAAAGGAGCATTTCCTTTATTTTGCCAAGCTTCTTATATAGTCTGAGGTCTGTAATATAGAGGTCATCGGGGTTGCCCATTGCTTCTCTCTTGGCATCTGTTTCTTCTACGGTAGGCTCTTTGCTGAAAGGAAAAAGTATATCTTCGGTATAGCAGCTTACCTTGGGCTCGATATAATCTGTAGCCTTTTCGAGTGCTTCCAAAGCGCTCTTTGCTACGATACCGCCTATGTAGTATATATCTTCTTCGCCACCTGTAGTTCTGCCGTTTAAAAGGCGAGGACCAACGTTACCCTCTGCACCGTTGTAGTACATGCAAAGTGCGTTTGTATTTTCTTCCACTTTGTCTACAAGCACACCGGGCCAGTCTCTTGTAACAGAGAGGTTAGCTCCTGCTACTGTGGGGTGTGTTGCAAAGTGAACAAGTGTACCGAGTGCCTTGCCCTCGGGGGACTTGAAGGACATAACAACCATTGTGGGGTCGTATGCACCATCGGGGTTCTGACCGAGTTCCACCTTGCCGTCTATGTGCTGACGGCGGTTGATACCTGCATAGCACTCTGCGGTACTTGTAGCCATAAGTGCCTGCTGTGCGCTCTCTATTGCTTCGGTTGCCGCCTTGATGGAAGCGGGTATAAGAACAGTATCTATATACGATGTATCTGTAGTTCCCCAACCTTCGGATGTGTGTGTTACAGGTCCGGAATGGGTGTGGGTAACAGCGTATGTTATATTATCGAATGCCACGCCTGTAGCATCGGACACAGCCTTACGAATCTCGGCACAGGTTTCTACATTGAATGCACAAAGCTCGGTGTTCATAAGAAGAACGCTTGTATTATCGTCTGCAAGATATGCCGCACCAACGGTGAGTTTGTCCATGATGCGCTCTGCATGACGCTCGGACGGATAGCCGTAAAGAAGGCATCCAAGCTCGGGTGTTATATCTGCTTTTGCAATTCCAAATTTAAACATAATTCACATCTCCTTACATAAGGTCGGGATAAAGTGCAACGGGGCATTCGCCCTTACATTCAAATTCACCGTATACTGCATCAACAAAAGCTCTCATTGTTCCGATGTCGGGAGAGTATGCATTTATAAATGCATCGGCACTTTCGAAGTAGTTGTAGTAGATAGAGGGCTGACCGAAGGAAGCTACTACTGTCTTTTCTGCTCCGTGAGAGAGAGAATGAAAGAGTGTAGACATATCCTCCTTGCTGTCGTAGAAGGACATACCCTGAGGACGGCTCTTAGCCATATAGCATGCATATACTATGATATCCTCGGTTTCGGAAAGCTCCTTGAGCTGTTCCTTGGTCTTTATGTATTCAACCACATTTACTCTTGCACCGCGTTTTTCGAATGCGGCTTTCATGTGCTGTATATCGTCCATAAAGGGCTTGTAGGGAGAGATGTTTATTATTGTAACATTCTTTACCTTGTTTGCATCAAAGGGAATCATGTTGCCTTCGTTACGAACGAGTGAAAGAGCACTCTTTGCAATGCCGTAGTTTACTTCGTCAAAGTAATTGTTTTCTTCCTCGGTAAGGCCATCTTCGGGCTTGATTTCGCCATCGAAAAGTCCGAGCTTTTCCTTAAGGTCGAGTACTCTCTTAACGGACTCATCGAGTCTTTCCATAGTTACTCTGCCGTCTGCTACAGCCTTTTCCATGATTTCAAAGTAATCGTCACGAACAAAGAGGATTACATCGTTACCTGCATTGAAGCACTCAACATAGATATCCTCGTATTCAAACGCGGAAGAAAGGTTACGCATACTTACGGCATCTGTTACTATAACACCATCGAAGCCTATATCGTCACGAAGCAGGCCCACTACCTTTTTGGAAGCGGAGCCGGGGCGAATGTTAACACCTCTTGTTATGGAATCATCCATTGCGGGCATAGCGCCGTGTGCCATCATAAAGCTCATAGCACCTGCTTCTACTGCTGCCTTCCATATGGGACGGCATTTTGCATTCCACTTTGCCATATATTCTTCTTTATTGAGCTTTTTGAGTGCCTTTACGGTACCTGTGGATGCAAAGTGACCATCACGATAGCCACCGCCGAATCCGCCGGGGAAGTGCTTTGCTGTAGCTGCCATACCTGCCTTCTGTACACCTTTTATCATATGGGGGAAGAGGTTTTCTATAATATCGGAGTGTTCTGCATCTGCCATACGACGTGTGGTACTGGAGGAGAAGAATCCGCCTGCTATATCACCAACAGGGCCAAAGGGCCAGTTAACACCCATTGTCTTTAATTCTCTTGCCCACATATAGCTACGCTCCATAGCAAGTTCGGGATCGTTTGCCGCGCCTACGGAAAGGTTGGTAGATACCGCGTGAAGCGAGGGGAATATGCCCTGTGCACCAAACTCAGCATCGGCACTTACAAAAAGAGGAATGTTTATGTTGTTGCTTGTGTGCGCCAGAGTTTCGGACACCTGACGGGGGCTCTCGAAGGGATTGCCGTCATTATTTAATATAGATCTGTCAAGATATATTCCGCAGAAAGGGAATTTGGTTAAATAGTTTATATATCCGCCGTATTCAACAACGCCTGCACGTACAACACCGGGTCCGGGCATAGCGGTCTGTCCTATTTTTTCACGAACTGTCATTTCGGAAAGCTTTGGTCTTTTCATAGTTCTCGTCTCCTTATCTCTTTATCGGTATGGGTTCAAGTCTTACCGGGGATTTGCCTGTAAATTCAAATTCTCCCAATATTCCATCTACAAATGCTCTCATTGTTCCTGCATCGGAGGAATAAGCATTTATGTATATGTTGGCATTTTCAAAGTAGTTGTAGTATACCGAGGGTGCTTTGAACGATGCTACAACTGTCTTTTCCGCACCGTGTGAAAGCGAGTGGAAAAGTGTACTTAAATCCTGAGGCGAGTTGTAGAAATTCATTCTGCCGGGTGCGCAAGCGTATACTATGATATCCTCTGTTTCGGAAAGTTCCTGGAGCTGTTCCTTGGTCTTTATAAAGTCTACTATATCTGCATGAACTCCCCTTGCCTCAAAGGCTTCCTTCATGGCAATCAAATCATTTGCAAAATCCGGTGAAGGCGAAAGCTTTACTATAGTTGCTCTCTTAACCTTTTCGGGATTAAAGGGAACTGCATTGTCCTCGTTTGCAATAAGTGTGAGAGCACTTTTTGCGATGTTGTAGTTTACTTCGTCAAAGCGCTTGTTTTCCTCTTCGGTAAGGTCTTCGCCGGGCTTTACTTCC
>JAZLCB010000148.1:0-1684 GCA_045614005.1 Clostridia bacterium | reverse complement strand
TACTTGCTGTAAGCATGGTTGCAAGAGGTCTTGCGGATTTGTCGGGTTCGATTGCAGCTGCAAGTACCACGAGGTCTGCATCTATATGAAGCTGCTTGTTATCGATAAGATCGGATGCCTGGACCTTGAGCTTATCGCCCTCGGGAGTAACCTTACCTACCATACCCTTAACATACTTAACACCGTATTCTTCTACAGCACGGCGATAGAATTCATCAAAGTTCTTACCGGGAGTTCTTACATCTATATAAAATACATAAACTTCGGTATCGGGGTACTTATCTCTTACGAGCATTGCATGCTTTGCAGTATACATACAGCAAATCTTGGAGCAATACTCCTTACCCTTTTCGGCACATGCATCGCATCTTGAACCTACGCATTGAACAAATACGATTGTCTTGGGTGACTTACCGTCCGAAGGTCTTTCGAGGTGACCTGCTGTAGGTCCTGCAGCGTTGGTAAGACGCTCGAATTCGAGTGATGTAATAACATCCTTGGACTGGTTGTATGCAAATTCATCGAATTTATCCATGCTTATAGGGTTAAAGCCTGTTGCAACTACTATAGCACCGTACTTTTCGTTTATATACTCGTCCTTCTGAGTGTAGTCGATAGCTCCTGCAGCGCAAACCTTGGAACAAAGTCCACACTTGCCGTTTTTGAGCATATTACATGCATTGGGGTCGATTGTGGCAACCTTGGGTACTGCCTGAGCAAAGGGAATGTATATTGCTCTTCTGTTGTCCATACCGAGGTTGAACTCGTTGGGAACTTTTTTCATGGGGCACTTTTCTACGCAAGCACCGCAACCTGTACATATATCTTCTTTTACATATCTTGCATTTTTCTTTATAGTTACATCAAAGTTACCTACAAAACCCTTGATTTCGGATACTTCGCTGTATGAGAAAATACGGATATTTTCGTTCTGAGCAACATCAACCATCTTGGGGGTTAAGATACAAGCCGCACAGTCAAGTGTGGGGAATGTCTTATCGAGCTGAGCCATCTTACCGCCGATTGTAGGTTTGGTTTCTACTATGTCTACGGGGAAGCCTGCATCAGCAATATCGAGTGCAGTCTGAATACCTGCAATACCGCCACCGATAACAAGAGCTCTCTTTGTCACGGGGGACTCACCGGGGGTAAGAGGTGTATTTAAGTTAACCTTGGCAACTGCCGCCTTACCTAAGATAATAGCCTTTTCTGTACCTGTGGGTATATCCTTGTGAACCCATGAGCACTGCTCTCTTATATTGGCAATTTCTACCATATAGGGGTTTAAGCCTGCACTGGCGGCTGTCTTTCTGAATGTTGCCTCATGCATACGCGGTGAACATGAGCACACAACAATACCTGTAAGGTTGTGCTCCTTTACCGCATCTTTAATCATGTCCTGGCCTGCCTGAGAACACATATACTGATAGTCGGTGGAAAAGACGACGCCGGGTTCGTTTTTCAATCTTTCGGCAACTTCTTTTACATCTCCTGTACCTGCGATGTTACTGCCGCACCAACATACAAAAACTCCAACTCTTTGCATTTTGTCTTCTCCTCCTTACTTAGTGTATTTTCTGAATGCACTTACCAGAAGCTGCTGCGGAACATCATCATCCAAAAATTCCGAAACATCGTTGGGTGTCATTCTGTTTTCGCCTTGTTTTCTTACTGCACTAAGGCG
>JAZLCB010000147.1:0-1164 GCA_045614005.1 Clostridia bacterium | reverse complement strand
AGGAAGGTTGTACCTGTAGAAAACTTGTCGCCAAGAGCCTTGCATATTTCATCGGGGCGTGCTGTTACAATAACAGCGCACTTTGCACGGTCAAAACCTTCTACTACAAAGTCGATGGTTTTAAGAGCCGCACCGTATGTTACTATGGAATACAAAGGAAGTATCCAGCTTCTTAAGACGATACCGCATATAACATAGAGAATGACATTATACACCATAACAAAAGTGCCTACTGTTATGCCCATGCGCTTTGAGAATATGACCGCCATAACTTCGATACCGTCCATAGCGCCACCGAAACGGATTGCAAGACCGCTTCCTACACCCGATATTGCACCGCCAAAAAGTGCGCAAAGGAGTAAATCCGTACCTGCAAGCGGAGATGCAATGCTGACATCTATAGGGAAAATATCATTTATAAGCCATGCAAAAAGTGCATAGATTGCAACAGTATATGTGGCATACAGAGTAAAGAGCCAACCCTGCTTTTTGAGTCCGAACAGGAATAATGGTATATTTAATACCAAAAGGAAAACAGACAAACTGAGATACTCGGGTGTTATCTGTTCAAGAAGCATCGCTGTTCCCGATATACCGCTGTCGTAGAGCTTAACGGGTGTTAAAAACAAGGTGATACCAAATGCATTTATGATACCTGCAATGGTGAGCATAAATATCTTTGAAATTTTGATCTTTTTAAGTTCTTTCACTGTTATTCCTCCGAGTTTTTTCTATACTATATATTGTATCGTAAAATTACCCAAAAGTAAACAATCATTATTAACAAAAAGTATTGCTTTTAAAATATACTGATGATATAATACGGCTGATATATGCTTATTTTTAAGGAGACATTATACATGAGCACCGCAAAAGCAATAAAAGGATATATATATGTAATAGCAAGCGCCGTTATATACGGATTTATGCCACTTCTGGCAAAGCTCGTATATCAGAATGGCGTTAATCCCATGACGCTGGTTTTGCTGCGAAACCTTCTGTCGATTCCTGTTATAGCTCTTATGGCAGGGGTTAAAAAAGAATCGCTTGCAATTAAAATGAGTCATGTTCCGCCACTTGCGGTTACAACTTTGTTTGGTGCGTGCCTTACATCTGTACTCCTTTTCACAGCGTATCAGTACATAGATACAGGAACGGCAACGG
>JAZLCB010000146.1:0-3051 GCA_045614005.1 Clostridia bacterium | reverse complement strand
CGCTGTAATCGGAATTAAGAACATGGTTAACATCTATAACCATGGTAACGGGTATTTTGTTTTCCTTTGCCACACGCTCTATTATGCCCTTTACGGGGCAGGCATCGGCATCTACATATATGTGCATTATTTTTACCTCGTTATATCAATGCCGAGTGCCCATAAGAACACTCGGCAATTTTGCATTATTTTGTTGTTATTATGACTGTTTTGGTTTCTGCTTCCCACTCTACCTTACAGTCAAAACTCTCTGCAACTGCACGAACAGGAACAAGTGTACGAGAACCTATTATCTGCGGAGCAACATCAAGCTCTATAACCTCGCCGTTTTTAACAAGAGCTTTTTTGCCCTCGGTTACGGAAATCGCGGTTTCGCCCTTTATGGAAACTGCTGTACGGGTTTCAGCTTCCCATATAACCCCTGCGCCGAGCTCTTCGAATATTGCTCTTAAGGGTACTAATGTGCGGTTGTCCACTATAACGGGCTTTTGGTCAAATTCTATCTTTTTGCCGTCTATAAGAACGGTGATTTCGTTTCTCTTTTCGTTCTGCTTGGTCCATATGCCAAAGAAGTCGCTACTCTGCTTTTCCTCAGATTGTGAAGAAAAGACGATGTTCTGATGCAAGTTTGCAAAAGCATTTGCAAAGAAAGCATCTGCTTCTTCCTTGGTGCAATACACACGCTCCTGACCTGTAATATCTGTTGTATAGCTTACGGGGTCTATATACTGCACCTCAGCATACGCTTCGTTTATAAATTCTGCGGAAGCGAAGCGTACCACATGTATGTTCTGCATTGCGAGAGTGTCGGAATTGTATGAGATAGTGTGGTCTATTAACTTTACATCACCATTATCTTCCATGGCTATGCATAATTCGTGGTTAAGCCCTGTACCGCTGTCGGTTATAATCTCGGCGTACTGCATCACTTCACCGTCAAAAGCCTTGTATACTACAAAAGCAGGGCCGCCGGGTCCTACATAAGAATAGAACACAACAAGCTCGGGAGCTCTGTCGTTGTCTATATCGGCAATGAAAACATCATCGGGAGTGCGGTTTTCGCCAAAAGGTCTTATTTCGGCATTTCTGCTTATCCAAAAGTCGCAAAGCAAAAGCTCCTCGCTTGTCTGCGGTGCAATGGAAGATGCACCTGCAAACATAGGCATACTGCAAAGAGTAAGCATCATAACAACCAATAAAACTACTATACTTTTTTTCATTTTGTCCACCTCTTTTGTTTTGTGATTCTATTATATCATGCATCATTTAGCAAAACAATAGCAAAAACATATTTTGTTTTATTGTCACAAAATCAAAAATCCCCGCAGTTTAGCCCGCGGGAATTTTCTGTTATGCATTTATTTCATATGTTTTTGCACTTTGGAGTGGTCTGAGATTGCCAGAATCTACAACCATGAGCTTTATCCTGGCTGTGTTGCTTGGAACTACTAAACCGCTCAGTTCCATTATGCCATCGCCGTCTGTATCTGCAGGAGGCTGAATGTGCGAGGAGATATAGTTGTCGTCCTGATCAAGATAAATAGCGCAAGCAACAACATTTACACTCTGAACATTTTCCATGGCAAAAAACAGCTTGGAGATGTCTGCAGGAGTACATTCTGTTATAGGTATGCTGTTTTGGTTGGTAGGAACAGCATAGGGGGCTTGTGAAGCTCCGTCGTCTTCCGTATCATCTGCGGAAGCGTTCTTGGAAAGATAAGCAATAGAGAAGTTATTATAGCTTTTTTCATCGCCCGCGGTAAATGCACTCACATGTACCACTCCTTCTTCTATTCCCGATATCTTTAATCGGTAGAGCTGTGCCTCACCTGAAGATATGGGGTCTGTAGCAATAGTTCCTATGAGGCTGCCGTTTTCGCTGTTTTGATTGACGTTTATAAGCGTTCCACCGAGGTCATTTGTACCCTCGTTGGTAATCTCTACATTAAGATAAATCTCGTCGAACTGACTTGTAAAGTATGCCTGCGATACCGCTATATCGTTTGTGCCTGTCACAAATACAGCGGTGCTGTCTGAATAATTATTATTTACAGCCGCCTTTACAGTATATTCCACAGAACGATTTAATGTCTTTGGAACAAAGAACTCATTAATGACTACGCTCTCACCTGCATAAAGGGTATTGTTATATTTGTAAACGGAGATTTCTTCGTCCTCACAAAATACCGATACTTCAAATCCGTTTGCATTAACAGCACCTATGTTGGAAACTTCTACGCTAAAGCCTGCCTTGCCGTTTTCAAGCCCTGTAAATTCTGCATCGCTCACCGAAAGCTTAATTTCGGGGTTTATATCCTGTGTATACAAACAGCGGTTGGTAATGCTTACATTATCTACATCTGACACATCAACATCCTGTGTAAAGTATGACAAGGATATGCTCTTGTCGCTGTTTATCACGGCAGACGGATTTGTGTGATTTACATCATCATCTGTAAGAATAATCTGCTTTGTCCATGAGCCGTCTGCCATTAAAGCACCCGCTACTTTATCAAAGCCGTTTTGATTTACTGTCCATGTTATAAGGGTGCAATCCTCTTGTGTTACAAGATTAATGCCCTTTGCATAAACAGCATCCTTGGTTTCAATATCGAGCATAGCGGAATCTTTAACTATTGCATCATCTGTATGCCATAGTTTATTGTTTTTGTCAAAATACGCCATGGATATTTTGTTGCCGTCTGAATCTGCAGCAAACGAGAATACATTGTCGGCAATCTGCTTGTCTGTGCCTTCGGTAACACTATACAGATGTATCGCTCCGCTACGATTATACAGTACATATGCCTTACCATTGGCACTTTTTACATATGCACTTCCTATACCCTCGCCCGATGCAATACAAAGTGGCTTGGACCACTGAGTACCATCAAATGCACTATAATATAACATGTTGCTTCCCGAAATTCTGTAAGGGTCGGAAGCGGTATTTGTAACCCACACAGCTACAGCACCGTCTGTGGTCTTTGTAATATCAGGGGTGCTGTCATAGAGGGAGTCCTCCGTCAAGGTATATACCTCTGTGCTTCC
>JAZLCB010000145.1:0-3615 GCA_045614005.1 Clostridia bacterium | reverse complement strand
GAAACAGGCGGCAAGCAGTACAAGGTATCTGAAGGTGATGTAGTTTTCATCGAAAAGATCGAAGGTGCTGAAGGTGATGCTGTTAAGTTTGACAAGGTTCTCGCTATAGGCGGCGAAAAGACAGCTATCGGTACTCCCGTAGTTGAAGGCGCAAGCGTAGATGCCAAGGTTCTCGCTCAGGGTAAGGCTAAGAAGGTTATTGTCTTCAAGTATAAGCCCAAAAAAGGCGAAAAGTGCAAGAAGGGTCACAGACAGCTCTTCACAAAAGTACAGATCGAAAAGATCAACGCGTAAGCCATGACAGAAGTTAAGCTTTATCGCGACAAGGATGCCAATATCGTAAAAGGCGTTGTATCGGGGCATACAGGCTTCGATGACGTAGGTAGTGATATTGTATGTGCATCCGTTTCATCAGTATATTTCATGGCTTTAAACGGCATAGAAAATGTACTTAATATTAAATTCGGCTATAGTGTAGACGATGCTTTTGCAGAATTTATACTTCCCGACGATTTAAATGATGAACAAACAAGTAAAATAAATATATTGTTGGATTCTATGCATCTTTTCTTTAAGGATTTAGAGGCACAGTATCCTGACAATGTTAAGATTACCGAATTGGAGGTGTAATTTGATGTTTACTTTAAATATTCAGTTATTTGCTCATAAAAAAGGTATGGGTAGTACCAAGAACGGCAGAGATAGCGAATCCAAGCGTCTTGGCGTTAAGAGAGGCGACGGCCAGTTTGTTACAGCAGGCAACATCCTCGTAAGACAGAGAGGTACTAAAATACACCCCGGCATCAATGTTAAGAAGGGTAGCGATGATACTCTCTTTGCTGTTGTTGACGGAAAGGTTAAGTTCGAAAGACTTGGCAAGGATAAGAAGCAGGTAAGCGTATACGAAATCGCTCAGTAATTATCGCCACAAAGCGAATACTGTTTTGCAGTCCTATGGGATTGCAGATGCTTCATGTAGTAAATACTAATTATCAAATCCCGGGTTTTTGCCCGGGATTTTGTTATGAATATGTTTATTATAAATTGACATAATGTTTCTTGTGTGTTATAATCTCCTGTGTAGCAAGAGAAACGGCGGCGGTTGTTTCTGACACCTCTATGAAAGGGGGTGTCTGTTATGGAATATGTGTTGTCATTTACTTTATTAGTTATGATAATAATTATTTACATAAAGAAGTGACCGCCACTTCTGCAAAAGTGACGGTCGTTTAATTTAAATTACCTATTTTGCGGAAACAACTAATGTCGTTTCCTCTTGCTATATTTATAATAACATGTTCTATTTAATATGTCAAGTAAAAAGGAGAGATTTGCAATGCTGGCAGATACAGCCGAAATATATATAGAAGCAGGAAACGGCGGAAACGGTCTTGTTAGTTTCCATAGAGAAAAGTATGTTGCCGCAGGCGGTCCCGACGGTGGTGACGGCGGTAATGGCGGAAGCGTAATTTTTGTCGCTGACGAAAAGATGAGTACTCTTTCCGACTTCCGTTATCAGCGTAAATACAAAGCTCAGAACGGTGAGGATGGCAGAGCTGCCAAAAGCTCGGGCAAAAACGGCGAAAACCTCATGGTTAAAGTGCCTTGCGGTACAATAATCCTCGATATAGATCAGGATAGAGTAATTGCCGACATGAAGGCACCGGGTCAGACTTTCGTAGCTGCCAAGGGCGGTAGCGGTGGTTGGGGAAACAGCCATTTTGCTACAGCTACAAGACAGATACCCCGTTTTGCAAAAAGTGGTATAGACGGCGAAAGTCGCAATATCAGACTTGAGCTCAAGCTCCTTGCAGATGTAGGTCTTGTGGGATTTCCGAATGTCGGCAAATCCACACTTCTTTCTGTTGTAAGTGATGCCAAGCCCAAGATTGCAAACTATCACTTTACAACACTCGAGCCAAATCTCGGCGTTGTAAGAACCAACGATGCTACAAGCTTTGTTATGGCAGATATCCCCGGTCTTATAGAGGGAGCAGGCGAGGGTGTAGGCCTCGGACACGAGTTCCTTCGCCATGTCGAAAGAACAAGACTTCTCATCCATGTTGTAGATGCTTCGGGTATAGAGGGCAGAAACCCCATAGAGGATTTCGACCTTATTAATAAGGAGCTTGCTACTTACAACGAGGCTCTTTCCGAGAGACCTCAGATTGTTGCTGCAAACAAGATGGATGTTGTATATGACGAAAGCATATACGAAGGCTTCTGCACCGAGATGGAAAACCGCGGTTACAAGGTATTCCGTATAAGTGCTGCTGCCAACAAGGGCGTTTCGGAGCTTATGATGTATGTAGCATCTATGCTCGATACAATCCCGGTTCCTGTGCTCTACGATGAGGAAGAAGCAGAAACTCTTGTCATATCCTACAAGGACGACCTTCCCTTTACTGTACGCGTGGAGGATGGAGTGTATGTTGTTGAGGGTAGCTGGATTAAGCGTATGCTCGGCTCTACCAACTTCGAGGATAGTGAGTCGCTTCAGTACTTCCAGAATGCACTGCGAAAAAAAGGCGTTATCAAAGCACTCGAAAAAGAGGGCGTTCAGGAAGGCGACCTTGTGCGTATGTATGAACTCGAATTCGACTATATGAAATGACGAGGATGCAAAATAAAGCGCAGATAGCTTAGTCTGCATCTTTTTTGCACCTCTTCCATATTTACATCACAGTTAAATTTTTGCCCTGCGGTCATTGACAAGCAGGGCGTTTTTTTAGTATAATAATATAATGGAAAAAGTGTGTGCATACGAAAGGATTGTGTAGACATATGATAACAAGCAAAGAGAGAGCTTTTTTAAGAAGCCTTGCAAATAAAATAGATGCCACCGTACAGGTAGGCAAGGGCGGAATTAACGAAAACATGATTGCTTTGGTAAGAGATATCTTAGAAAAGAAAGAGCTTGTCAAAGTTCATGTTCTCGAAAATTCATTTTCTGATGTAAGGGATGTTTGCCACGAGCTTTCTTCCATTATAAATGCCGAGGAAGTACAGGTTATAGGAAGTAAGTTTGTTCTGTACAAAGAGTCTCGCGAAAACAAGAGAATAAATTTAAAAACTCTTACGGTTAAATCCGACGAAAAGAAAGATAATAAAAAAGAAGTAAAACCGCTTTATAAAGCCAAGAAAAAGCTTGCAGAAGAACGCAAAAAGGCAAAAGAAGCAAGAGAAAAGAGAGCTAAGTATTTTAAAAAGCAGAGGTGATTATCTTTGTCTACTGCTATATTCGGAGGCACATTTGATCCCGTACATGCAGGGCATGTTGCCATGGTTGCAACTGCCATAAAGGAATTCAACCTTTCCCGCCTTGTTGTAGTGCCAAACGGCAACCCACCGCACAAAACTGATTTTGGCATTACCGATTTTAAGCACCGATACAATATGGTATCTTTAGCATTTGACGGTATGGAGGGAGTGGAAATTTCCGATTACGAGGATAGTGACGACCACCTTAAATATTCGCTCTATACAATGAGGCATTTCCGCAAGCTATACGGAGAGGACACTTTTTTTATAATAGGTGCGGATTCGCTTCTTACTCTATGTAGGTGGCATGAGTACAAAACATTTATTAAAGAAAATTCATTTATAGTTTTTCAT
>JAZLCB010000144.1:0-5276 GCA_045614005.1 Clostridia bacterium | reverse complement strand
AAAGATACAGTAATATCCGTAGCAGAGAGCTACTCCGGTGAAAAGCACATTATCTACATTT
Source organism: Clostridia bacterium (assembly GCA_045614005.1). GTDB lineage: Bacteria > Bacillota > Clostridia > UMGS1810 > UMGS1810 > RGIG8748. Next base: position 5,215 of record JAZLCB010000144.1, on the reverse strand, counting down.
CCAACGAAGTTGTTACAGGCGACATCACCTTAAAGGATGATGAGTACTGGACAATAGGCGAAGTAGCATACAAGCTTTCTCCTGCACTTACAAGAGCTATAGAATTGGAAACAGTTAAATCGCCCGATTTTGGCAAGCAGTACAACTTCTTCTTAAACTGCAATGGCGAAATCGCTTTTGTAGACGAAGCTTCCGATGCTCTTGCAGACGGTATATTCTACGGTATAGTTACAGGTATATCCACAGGCACAGGCTTCCAGGATACAGTTTCCATCAAGGTTTACTCCAAGACAATGGGTGGCTTTGAAATCTATCCTGTAGCCGAAAAGCTTGAGTTAAACGGCAAGAGAGCAGACAGAATAAAGGTAGTAGACGCTTTAAAGAAAAAGACCAGAGATGCACTCTCCGGTACAGAGTTTGTTGCACAGCCCGTTAAGGTTGGCTTAAACTCCAATAATGAAGTTAACTACCTCATGCAGTCCGCTACAAACAATGACGACGGTTTAGGCTTCTTCTACTTCATGGGTAGCACAGACCCCGACAAGACCGGTACATACTATCAGTACAGAAACGTATTCTCCTATTCCAATCAGGAGGGTGGTCGTGACTTCGCGGCATCGCCTAAGGATTCTGCTTACAAGCAGGTAGGTTCCGGTACTTCTACCGAAGTAATTCAGGTTCCCTTCTACAAGCCCGAAGCAGGCGAGTACATGGGTAAGGTGGATATCGATTCCGAAAAGGCATTTATCTCCACTACAAGACCTACAGGCGTACCTTTTGTAGTATTTAAAGAAAAGGACGAAGACCTCGTAGCATCCTTCATAATCCGTGCCGTAGAAGCCGGTGAAAAGGAACACTGCGAAACAACCTACAATCTCCACTGCATACTCACTATTACAGAAAAGATTGTAGACGATGAACTCGTTACATGCATCAAGACAAACAAGATGACATACTATCTTGATAACCCCAACATTAACTTAAACGCTCTTAAGATTTGGGATACATTGGAAAGCCCCGAAAAGGTAGAACCTTGGATAGATCCCGCTACAGGCGTTCAGGGTGTACACAAGGTAGTACCCGGCGATATCGTAAACATCGCAGCCGATGCTACAGGTTTTATCAAAGCTATGGAAATCGTTTATGATAGCGAAAACCAGAGATTGATGGGTAAAGGTACAGGTACAGGTTCTAACTACGGCTACATCAATACAGAAACCATGTGGTTTAGCCGTAACACACAGTACAACCTTACACTTCTCCATGTACTCAAGATAGAAGATGGCTACATTTCCGCTACCGATGCTAAGGACCCTGCAGAATTTATTGCAGATCCCTCCACAGCAAGACACTACCTCGGTGTTACACCTCCGATCGTTTGTGTAGAAGATAACGGCAAGAAGCTCACTTCCAGAAACGCAGTTAATGCAGACCTTATAGGTTACTATGATTCACCCGACGACCATGCGGTAGTTCTTCTTTCACACCGTTATGCTCAGCAGCAGGGTACATCGTTTATCATTAAGAAATAAGGAGGATGCCTATTATGAAAAAAGTATTATATAGAATATTAGCTTGCATAGTGGCATTATCCCTTATGCCTACTATAGCACTTGCAGGACCACAGGATAGTTTTGAAAAGGGTGACCCCAATACATTTTGGGGCATCCTCTACACACCTGCTACAAGTGATGAAACTCTCGTAAAAGCAGTAAACGTTAAGACCGATATGCTCGAAGCTAAGGGTGCTAAGGTGCTTGCAAAAGAAGTTGCTGCACAGCTCAAATTACAGCCCGAAGGCAAGAGATGTATCGACCTTACAGCATTTACATATTGTCTTTCCGACAATATGACAAACTACTTCTTCCTTTCCGATGATTCAAAGGAATATTTAAGAAAGAATACAGACTCTTTCTTTAAGGCTCTTAAGGAAGAAGGAGCAGAACTCGATGTTGTAATCGACGATAACGAGTCCGGTATAGTTTGCTACGCTGTAGAAAACTACGCTATCCAGAACTTCAAGGGCGAGGGCGAATCCATCTCTCAGACAATCAAGACCAAAGGTCACCTCTACGAAGAATGGATTAAGGAACAGCTTATCGCTATAGAAAAGATGCCCGAGTATCAGGAAGTAAGACCTCTCCTTGAAGAGAACGGCTTTGTATTCGGTGAGGAATACGACCTCGAATACATCAACATCTTCCCCGGTGCTCAGGAACCCCGTAGAACCGTGTTCTACTCCAAGGAGCGTCCCGAAGGTGCAGACAGAGCGTACAAGATATTCAACGAAACCATGGACCAGGGTATCTACTTTACTACATACCGCGAGGTTGTTTATGAGCAGATAGCTAAGTACTATCCCGATGTTAAGTTCTCCAACTATGGTGACGATGTTGGTACAGGTATGCTTGATATGGTTAACTATCAGGGTACACCATCTCCTGCTACAGGTCACAAGAACACATTTATCCCCGGTACTCACACAGCGCTTGTACGTTACGGTAACTTCAAGGATATCGTAAAGTATCCTCCTGCAGATTACCCCTGGGATACAATGCCCAATACTTCCTTTAACCAGCTTCTCCACGCTATGAGAAGTACTCAGAACAATACCATCGCTTCCAACAACGAAATCGGATTCATGGTATGGGTAGGTATCAAGGGTTGGACCAGTCCTAATGGTCAGGGTGGTTACAACAACTTCAACCGCACAGACTACTATCAGGAAGCTATGTTCCACTTCGGTTTGTGTAACCCCGATCCGTTCCTTATCTACAATCAGGATTCTCCCACAACAGGCGATGACTTCAAGCTCTTAAAGAGAATCTTCGCTCAGCTTGGCGAACTCGTAGGTTTCGAAGATCGTAAGGTTATAATTCCTACATTAAATCAGGTTGTTTCCTACGACCAGAGATACATTGTTTCCGGTATGAGTGCAAACGGCAAGGGTATATTCCGTATTACTCCCGACCTTTACTGTCCCGGAGTATCTATGGATAACTTCCTTGTAAGCACCATGGATGGTATCACATTCCGTATCGGTAACCAGTATGTTAAGTTCCCCGAAGGCAGCTATATCTATCAGCCCGAGGATGTAGTTTCTCAGTATGGTTACTGGGTAGTTACAGAAGAACCCGTATGGCCCGAAGAGTGGAGAACAGCAGATGACTATCTCCCCGATATGCCTATAGCTACAGAGGACTACATACCCACAGGTATTGACTACGAAATTACCGAAACATTACCTGACCCCAACAACTACGAAAAGAAGAAGATTGTTGAAGAAGATGCACCCGTTAACCCCACACCTTCCAAGCCCACAGAGGACAAGAAGGAAGAAGAAGGCACATCTCAGGTAACAAAGCCCGTTCAGACCACCTTAAAGCTCAATCCTATTATGGGTGCTGCTAAGACTAAGGTTAATGTTGTAGAAGGTGCAATGCCTTACGACATGATCGGTCACTGGGCACAGCACAGCCTTGCAAACATGAAAGGTCTCGGCGTTATGAACGGTTCCGATATCGGTATGGAACCCGACAGAATCATAACCAAGGCAGAACTTCTTGCAATGCTCGTAAGAATACTCGGCGTTAAGACTACCGCTTATACAGAAGGTTACTCCGATGTAGAAGCAGGTACATGGTATGCCGACATCGTTTCCACCGCTGCAAAGGGTGGCTGGATAGAGGACGAAGGCGGTATGCTCAACCCCAATGTAGACATCACAAGAGCAAAGATGTGCTCTATACTTGTTAAGGCATTGGGCGTAACAGTAGACGCTGAACCCACATCCTATACCGATACCTACTTCTTGGGTGCTGAAGCAAAGAACGCTATTAACACAGCTACTGCGCTTGGACTCGTACAGGGTTATCCCGATGGTAGCTTCGGTAGTAACAAGTTCTGCACAAGAGCAGAAATTGCTACAATATTCGAAAGATTACTCCTTATAATTCCCGAATTATACGGAGCACAGAAATAATCAATAATTCCTGTTATACGGCGCGGCTGTGTGCTGCGCCGTATATAACAGGCGTTATTAAATGCTGAATAAAGGTTATTTAACATTCAATAATGCTTGTTATATGTAAATTACCCACATACTGCATCACAAATGTAAGGGACGGCCTCCCGGACGTCCCGAATGGCGCAATTACCTTGTGTTGATGTTAACGTAGGGGACGTTGCCCACATCGTCCCGCAAATTAAAATCGTTTGTATAAAATTTAAATAATGGAGAAAATTATGAAAAGAAAACTCATATCCCTTGTATCAATTTTAGTATGTATATTTATGCTTACTGCCATGCTTCCTATAAATGCTTCCGCTATGGAAAAAGGCAAGAAAGGAACTTTCTTTGCATATCTTTTTGGCTACAGCTCGCCTACAGACAACCTGCTCAATCCCTATGATCTTACAAAAGAAAATCTCAACAACAAGGGTCCTCGTGCAGTAGCTAAGGAAACAGCATATTATCTCAAGAGTATGCCCGAGGGCAAGCGTGCCATAGATATTCACGATGTTTCCTACGACATTATGAACGGCAAGGAAAATGTCGTTTGGTGGGACAAGGGCACCGAAGCCATGCGCGAAAAAATGATAATATACTTCCAGACCTTAAAGGCAGAAGGCGCACAGCTCGACTACATAATAGACGATATGGAAGGCGACATGTCCAACTGGTCTATCAAAAAGCAGTCAGTTGCCGACAGCATTGTAAACGATCCTCGTTATCTTACCGATATCCGCCCCGAGCTTGAGAGCCGTGGATTCAGATTCGGTACAGAGGATCAGGGCGACCTGTACTATGTAGTAAACTACACCAAGGACAAAACCAAAACAGCATATAATACATGGAACAGAGCCATGGATGGCGACAGACTCGCTACATACCACAACAGAGCATTCTATGATGTTGCAAAAGAGTATTATCCCGATATTAAGCTAAGTAACTACGGCTCCGTTGCTTACAACGGCGAAACCAAGATTATATCCGGTTCTGCACATGCGAGCTACTTGGGCGGTCCGGGCAAAACCATCATCGGTACACATTCTTCACCCGTGTGCTACGGTACACTCGTACACCTCACATATGCAGGCTATGCACCCGAGTGGTACACTCAGGAAAGATACTGGAAGACAGGCTATAATGCACTTCTTCTCGATAGCATGAGATGTCAGTCCGCAGTACTTTCTACCAAAAACGGCGGTCTTA
>JAZLCB010000143.1:0-3117 GCA_045614005.1 Clostridia bacterium | reverse complement strand
TATGTAGATGTTGCCGCTATTGCAAAGAGCCTTGGCGGTGGCGGACACATAAGAGCCGCAGGAGTTACAGTAAAGGATTCTCCCGCAAAAGCAAAAGAAATAATACTTGATTTGATACAAAAGGTAATCTGAAATGACTGAATTAAACGGAATAGTTGTTTTGAATAAACCAAAGGAATATACCTCGCACGATGCGGTAAATGTTATCCGCAAGATACTCGGCACTCGCAAGGTAGGACACACAGGCACACTCGACCCAAATGCTGTGGGCGTACTTCCCATATGCGTAGGCAAGAGTACAAAAGCGTGTGATATGATAACCTTTTCCGACAAGGAGTATATTGCCGAAGTAAGACTCGGAATTACAACAGATACCTATGATATATGGGGAAGCATCATGGAGCGTAGAGATGCAGATGTATCCGAGGATGAGTTAAGACAAGCCGTAGCCAACTTTACAGGCGAAATAATGCAAGTTCCGCCAATGTACAGTGCCATCAAGCAAAACGGCAAAAAATTGTACGAGCTTGCAAGACAAGGCATAGAGGTAGAGCGACTTGCGCGTAAGGTTACCATATACGAATGTGAAATTCTGAAATTTGAGGGCGATACCTTTACAATAAGGGTAAAATGCTCCAAAGGCACTTATATCCGTTCGCTTTGTCACGATATAGGCAAGCTTCTCGGTTGCGGAGCGTGTATGACATCGCTTGTCCGCACAATGTCTTCGGTTTTCAGCATTGACGAAGCCATGACCTTTGAAGAAATAAAGGCTAAGGTTGAACGCGGCGAGAATGTATTAGGCTGTGTGGACCGTATATTTACCGATTATCCCAAATATGTGGCAACAGATGCGGTAAGAGAGCGTCTTTTAAATGGTGCATATTCCAGAGTCAATGTAGATATAGGAACTTACAGAGTGTATGATTCTGCCGATCTGTTTGTTGGTATTGCAAAAGTAATACAAGGCGAAAAAGGCAAAGTTATAAAAATAGAAAAGGCTTTTGTTTAAATATGAAAGAAAAAACAGTAGTTGTTTTAGGCAAGTTTGACGGTGTGCATTTGGGACACGCAGACCTGCTTAAAAAAGCGGGAGAAATATCCCGCAAAAAAGCCATCCCGATTGTGGTATATGTCATATCTCCTCAAAGGAACGATGCCATAACCGACGATGCACAAAAAGAAAATATATTAAATAGCTACGGAGTAGACAGGGTAGTATTTCGCACATTGGATAATAAGCTCAAAAACATGATGCCCGACGAATTTGTACGCGATATAGTATGTAGTGAGCTCAATGCATCTTTTGTCGTAGTAGGCGAGAATTTTCGCTTTGGCAAGGATAGATGCGGAGATAGCAATATGCTCGTCGACCTTTGCAAAAATGCGGGTGTTGAATGTTTTGTAGTAGATACAGTACGCATGGTATCGGCAAACGGAAACAACGAGACGGTAAGTTCTACCGCCATAAGAGAGTTTCTTAAGGAAGGACAAGTTGACTTTGCATACAAATACCTTGGACGACCATACTGCATCCGAGGCGAAGTAAAACACGGCAAACATCTTGGAACAGGTATGGGTGTACCTACTGCAAATATTGTTCCTCCGCAGAAATGCCCCGAAATCAGGAGGGGTGTGTATGTGTCGTGTATTGTATTAGACGGTATATGCTACAAGTCAATAACAAATGTCGGCTGTAATCCTACTGTGGAAGAGGGCAGGGCGCTTGTTACGGAAACGCATATTTTGGATGCAAAGATAGATTGCTACGGCAAAGAAGCAGAGGTTCGGTTTGTAAAGTTTATTCGCCCCGAAACTGTTTTTGAAAGCGCCGAAAAGCTTTTTGAGCAAATAAAATCCGATGTTTCCGCGGCAAAAAAGTTTTGGGACGAAAACCCCGAATTAATATCGGAAATTTCCGCCCCGTAAGAGGTTAACTAAAGTTTACTCTTCAATACAGCCTGCGGCACACTTTATAAGGCAAGCGGTCTCTGTTATCATCAAAGCGAAGAAGAAACCGAGTGCACCTGCAATTATTGCCCCTACCGTACTGGTAGCAGCAAAAGTTACGCCCAAGAGTATGAGCGAAGTCAGGATTGTTCCGAGTATTCCTGTCAAAAGAACGGATATCTTGGGACAAACACAGTTTTGAACGGCAATGCATCTCATACAGGTTGAACTTATATAGACTATTGCCAGATATACAACTGCTATACCAAATGTTACCCAGGTAAACGCGGCAGTAATTGTAATTGCAGCCGTAAGGGTAAGAAAAGCGGTTATTACACCTACAAATATACTTGCTATTATGGCGAGTATTGTGCAACCGTCAGTGCATCTTAATCTGAAATCAGACATTATATCACCTCCTGGTATACTATATGCACCGACATTGAATTTTGCAAATGAATTTTGGAAAAAATCAGAATAAAGTCGAAAGGAAGATGGTTATGGTATTTAATAAAGCAGATATTTTATTGCCGAAGGATACCCGGATGGAAAAGTGGGGTACAGTTGCATGCGATCAGTACACATCCGAGCCACAGTATTGGCAGGGCGTGGAAATGTTTATAGGTGACGATGCATCGGCATACAATCTTATCCTTCCCGAAGTGTATCTCGAAGATGAAGATGTGGAAGAGAGAATTTCCAAGCTTAATGATAATATGAAAGCATACATAGATACAGGACTATTTACTGAGTACAAGGACTGCTATGTATATATAGAAAGAAAGCTCAAAAACGGTGCTGTCCGCAAGGGAGTTGTAGGTAAGATAGACTTAGAGGAATATGACTACTCCAAGGGAAGCACCACAAAGGTACGCGCTACCGAAAAGACTGTTGTTGAGCGTATACCGCCCAGACTCAAAGTAAGAGAAAATGCACCTCTCGAACTTCCGCATATTATGATTCTTATAGACAATCCCGATAAGGATATTGTGGAATTTCTTGGACAAAATAAAGATAAGTTCGAAGTTGTGTACGATTTTGACCTTATGATGGATTCAGGTCACATTACAGGCTACAAAGTAGATGAAGAAACCGCAAAGGAATTTGAAACCAGACTTTGTGCTCTTGACAATATAGATGATTTCAACGCTAAATATGAATTAAACG
>JAZLCB010000142.1:0-2394 GCA_045614005.1 Clostridia bacterium | reverse complement strand
ACCAAATACTTCTATAAATTCACTCACTATTGCAACGATATCAAACGAATCGAGTATTTCGTCATCTATAAGTGCCTCAGATGCTAGGTCTGCACCGGGGCAGATTTCTGTGAGTATTTCAATTACTTTGCTTTTAGTATCCATTATTTATACATCCTTTCTATATACCACGGAAGTAAGTCCGTTTTCTTTAAAACCAAATGATTTGTACATGCTAAGAGCCACGGTATTTTCCGAACCGGTCCATACCGAGCATCTTTTGCCGTGCGAAAGTACACATCCGCAGAGCTTGCTACCCAACCCGCGACCTCTGAAATCCTTAGATACACAAAGGTGCCTTATGTGTACATTGTTTTTGGTAATCGCAGGTCTTATAACCGCAGCTAATTTTTCGTCTATAACAATCTTAAATATACCGCCATTTTCGCACTCATTTTTTATCTGTGCAAGTGTAGGAACATATCCTGTAATAGGATCAAAAGACTCTGTCATAAGCTTGTGAACCTCAGTAGCATCCTGAACCGAAGCAATAACGGTTTCGTTCAAAACGCCGTCAGTACCTTCGTGCTCCAGTCTGGTTCGGGTTATAAGCTTAGAGAAACCATTGTGTTTAAGTAAGTCTTCGTATCCTACGCAATCGCAAATCAAAGGCATGTCAGCACTCGGAAAAATGACTTCACTATCTAATGCATAGAAATACAGCTGATAATGACCATCGCGCAAAAGATACAAACACAAATACGAATCATCACTTTTATAAAAAAGTCTGCCTTCGGAAATCTCGGCAATATAATCGTCTTTTGAAAGGAAACAATTTGTAAGAACTCCACGCTTATAATATTTCATAATAAGCGGTGACAATTCTTTATAATCAGTTATTTTCTTCATCATAATCCTTTCTCAGCTTTACTCTGTCTATCTTAGAATTAGCATTGTGTGGCATTTTGGAAACCTGACGGTAAATATTGGGAATCATGTATTTGGGTATCATTCCTGCAAGTTCCTGCGCGATATCTTTGCTATCAGTATTACCTTCGTAAACGCACACAATTCTGCCCTTGGCACTATCGTAGAAGCAAATTGCGGACTTAATGTTTTTAACCGCATTTACGGCTCTTTCTATTTCGCCAAGCTCAATGCGATATCCCATGTGTTTAATTTGTCCGTCTTTGCGGGATTGGAAAACGATATTGCCGTCTTTATTCATTATTCCGATATCGCCTGTACGATATATTTTATCGGTGTACGATACATTCGGATTTTGAACAAATGCAGCCTTTGTCTTTTCTTCGTCATTGTAATATCCGTGAGCCAGACCGATACCTCTTACACATATTTCGCCGGGTTCTCCGTCTTTTACAGGATGCAAATCTTCATCCAAAAGAAGAACCTGCTTATTAGCACATGCCTTACCGATGGGAACTGCTTCGTGATCCTCGTATTCTCCTTTAACTTCAAACCATGTACAGTCGACAGTAATCTCGGTAGGTCCATAGAGGTTAACATATTTTACATCGGGCATTGCGCCACGCCACTTGTTTAAGTTTTTGGCAAGCATAGCCTCTCCGCCAATTGCAACTTTATTTAAGAAAAGTGGTTTTTTCTTTTCCAATATTCCGGAAGTGGCAACAAGATTGAATCCCGAAGTTGCCCAGGTGAGCGAAGTTACCCTTCTGTCATTTAAAAAATCTATAAGCATAGTCGGGAACATAAAAAGCTTCTTGGGTATTATATGATCACAAGCACCAAGCTTTAATGTAAGGTACAAATCCTTTACAGAGCAATCAAAGTAAAATGGTGCTTGGTTTGCAAAGACATCGTCGTGTGTATAGCCTATAGCATCTGCCATCCACTCTATAAAGTCGATTACAGCTCTGTGAGATATAACTATACCCTTTGGAACACCTGTAGAACCCGATGTGTATATAACATAAACAGGATCAATATCGAGAACCATATTTCTTCTTACACTAAGTTCATCTTCATTTATATCATCTGTATTTCCATAGATAATTGTATTAATATTTTCAAAGGCGCTCATGCCATCCGCTTCGCCCTCTGTACACAGTACAAAAAGCGGATTCAGTCCCGATAAAATAGTTTCCATTCTTTGTGTGGGCATATCTACATCTATTGGTACATAATAATTTCCGCTGTAAAGCACACCCATAAAAGCTGATATGCACTTAAAATTACGCCCTGTTATAACACCAATGGGTCTATTGGTGCAATCGGTATGTTTGGAAATAAGCGTGGCTATTTTTTTTGCTTCTGTCATAAGCTCAGAAAAAGTGATAGTTCCGCTTTCGTCAGTATATGCAATTTTTTGTGGGTATTTTTCTGCGGAATTTTCAAGATATTCCAGAACATTTTTTTGAAGCATACTCATCCATC
>JAZLCB010000141.1:0-13528 GCA_045614005.1 Clostridia bacterium | reverse complement strand
CATTTTTTGCCGTCATTTGCAAACACTACACGGTAAACAAGCTCTTTGTATACAGTACCGACTTCGGTATCATAATTGTAATTATTTCTGTCTACAATTCGCAGAACATAGTTTGCCTCACATACTCTATAGCCTGCATCATATATTTTCTTTGAAATCTCTGTTATGCAATTTTCGTTTACAAGTATAGAGCTGTTATCCACATATCGTGCACCTTGATATGTTCCTCCATGTCCCGGAGTGTCGGACTCTATATTTATTGGGTTTTCTATAAGCTCGTGCACACCCCCGAAGTTAAACCCGACAAATTGCTCCTCGGCATATATTTCCTTTGGATCTGACACATACGGATGCTCTTCATCCCAGTATCGCTCAGAAGTTCTTCTGTCGTCCGCATGGTCATCATAATTACTCATAAGATACAAAAGATAATATTCGTCATCATCTGTAAATTCCATATCGTGCAGATTAGGATCCAACTTTGGAGTTTCCTCTTCTTCCTTGGCTTCTACACTTTGAGCGGTCTGTACTTCGGGTGGGTTGGACACTTTTTTAATGTGGGAATCCATACCCTGAACCGTAGCCACGCCCGCTGCAACTATAGATACAGTAAGGATTATACCGTATATATGCGACGCAAGAAAGCGGTATATAATACTAAGTACGGTATTAACTGCTGTGTCTTTGCCCTCTTCCTTGGAGTGATTCTTTAAAAAGTCGTAGAAGGGGCGGTATTTTGAAATTATTTTCTTTTCGCACTCTACGCAGTCCACGGCACTCTTTTTGTTGGCAGCACCGCAATGAGTACAATAGTGCATTTCTTCTATATTGGGCTTATTCATAATTATTTACCTATTTTACAACAAGTACTTTTATATCATCTGCTGTTTTCTTGCCTCGCATTGCCTTTACGGTGATATAATCATACTGACCTTCTTTAACCGCGTATCCCTCTTTTTTGTACTTTTCTATGGTAAATGTCTTTTCGTCTGCAACCTTGCCGTTTGCCATAGCGGTAAAGACAAGCTTATCTGTACCTATGGGTGCATACATTTCAAGATTTGCCTTTGCACCGTTGGGAGAAATATAATACTCGTCAAGCTCGGTATTGTACGAGATAGTATATGCCTTGTTTTCCTTAAGGCGTATTCCGTTAAGATTGCCGTACATGGCAAAGAAGAAATATCCTACAACCACCACAAGAACTATAATCTTGAATACTATATTTCCTGTTATCTTCTTAAAAGCAAGAGAATCATATTCATTCTTCACCTTATCTATCTTTGCCCATATAGTATCGTTGTACTCGGCTTCATACGCTCCGTCGGGCACCTTTTCTCCACAGGTGTTGCAATATTTAGCACCATAAGTTAACGGGCTTTCGCATTTTTCACAGTTCATTTTTATATCTCCTTTTCGATAAGTTAATTTATACTTTCCAAACGAAGTGTATTGGTCTGACCTGATGTTCCGCTTGTGGTGCCTCCTACTATGATGATATTGTCTCCGTTTTCAAGATTAAGAAGTTCCTTGGTTTTTTTGGATGCCGCATAGAACATAACCTCGGAAGAGGGGTACTGTTCACACAATACAGGAAGCACGCCCCACGACAGAGCGAGCTTTCGCCAAACCTTTGGACTCGTGGTAAGTCCTACTATATCGGCAATAGGGCGGAATCTCGATACAAGTCGTGCAGTTCTGCCCGAAAGCGAGCACACGGCAATAGCCTTGGCACTTACCTTTATTGCCATGTTGCACGCAGAATGTGATATAGCATCAATATTATTTTTTATTTCAAATTCTGTATTGTTAAATCGTTTGCTGTAGTGTATGTTATTCTCGGTTTCTTCGCATATATCGGACATAATCTTTACTGTTTCCACAGGGTACTTACCTGCGGCAGTTTCGCCCGAGAGCATAACAGCACTTGTGCCGTCGTATACCGCATTGGCAACATCGGATATTTCCGCACGGGTGGGTCTGGGATTATAAATCATGGATTCGAGCATCTCAGTAGCAGTTATTATGCGCTTACCAAGCATACGGCAAATGGTAACAAGCTTTTTCTGAATTGCAGGAAGCTCCTTAAACGGTATTTCAACACCAAGGTCGCCTCTTGCAATCATAACTCCTTCACAAATCTCACAAATTTCGCGGATGTTATCCACACCGGAACGATTTTCTATCTTGGCAACAATGCCTATATCCTCACCGCCGTTTGCATCGAGGAAGTCCTTGATATCCGATATATCCTGCTTGGTGGAAACAAAGGATGCCGCAACATAATCAACATCGTTTTCTATACCAAAAAGGATATCGCTCTTATCCTGTTCGCTTAAAAACACCTGTTTTAACACCTTGCCGGGGAAGCTCATACTCTTCTGATTGGAAAGCTCTCCTCCTGTAACAACTGTGCACCTTACCTCCGAACCCGAGATTTCCTTTACTTCAAAGCATACGAGGCCGTTGTTTACAAGTATCTTGTCGCCAACCTCTATGTCGTTTGTGAGTCCCTTGTAATTTACGCTTACTCTATTTTCGTTTCCTATTATTTCATCGGTAGTGAATATGAAATCGTCGCCGTCATTTAAGAAAATTTTGTCATTTTCAAAAGTACGGATTCTGTATTCCGGGCCTTTGGTATCAAGCATTATTGCTATTGGACTATCCAGCTCTTTTCTCACCTTTTTGACAAGGTCTATCATCTTTTTGTGGTCTTCGTGAGTCCCGTGCGAAAAGTTGAGTCTTGCTACATTCATGCCTGCAAGGCACATACGACGAAGTACATTTTCATCTCTGCAAGCAGGGCCTAAAGTGCAAATTATTTTTGTTTTTCTCATCCAAATATCACTTCCCAAAAATTATATCTATATTTTTTCCATTTAAAGCTTCTAAATACACAATGCACAATATTTTTACAGATAATCCTTCTTGAATTCGCTGTCATAGAGCACATATACATATTGGAAGCCTATTTCCTTAAGCATTGCTTTGGCATCGTCAAAGCCAAAACAAATGGTGTCTTTGGCGTGGCTGTCGGCAGTGATGGTGAGCCCTGTATCTGCCTTCTTTAAGATATGCAGAAGGTTTTCCTGCGGGTATGGGCTTGTTCTGTAACCGCGCGATATAGCTCCTGTATTAACCTCAAATATTGCACCGCTTTGCATTGCAATTTTCAGATATTTTTCTGCTATTTGCAAATATTCGGGATTGTTTAAAAAAAATCTGCCGTCATCTAATTCATCAAACTTGGTTACAAGGTCAAAATGACCTATTATATTGGGCTTGTGCTTTAGAATGTATTCACAAAATCTGCTGTAGTACGACTCCGAAAGTGTCTTAACATCGCTGCCGAACATCTCCATGCATTTATTGAAACAATCGGGATTTGAATCAATAGGATAATATTTGCCGTCTATCAAAAAATAGTGCGATGAGCCTATAACATAGTCAAATTCGTCCCTCGGTTCGGGATAAAAAGCATCTTCCTCTACACCAAGGTATATTTGTATGTCTTTTTTGTATTTCTCTTTCAGGCTATTTACCTCTGCCATATAACCCTTGGTATCTTTCATGCAATATGTATGGTCAAATGCGGTATAACCGTGCCCCGAAAAACCTATGGAGCAAAATCCCTTTTCTATGGCGCTTAGCACAACTTCCTCGGGTGTGTTTTTGCCATCGCAAAAGGTTGAATGTGTGTGTAAATTGGATAACATATCTGCCTCCATATATCAATGATAAACCAATTTAATTTATAATATTAAAAATCAAAATACAGCTAAAAAGATATTATTAGTATAACACAATTTATGCCGTTTTTCAACAGTTACGGCAACAAAATAAAAGAGACTGGCCGTCGCCAATCTCTTTTACCTCAGATATTAAATTGAATTTAACTGCTTTGAAAAATTCATTTTAAACTAAATTAAATATTATTAACCCTGTGAATTAACAGCAGAAGTCTTCTTGTAAATAGATATGTTTCTGTATGCAGCTCCTGTGAGCTTACCCATACCAGTTCTCGCAAAGCCTGTAGGAAGTGCGGAAAGAGATTCCTTAACGGATAATTCTACTACCTGAATTGTAGGCTTGTTATACTTTTTCATCGTTATCTCCTCCCCTTTCTTACTCAGCAAATGCTTTAACTGTTGCACCAACAGGAATATCGTAACCATCAATGATTACAACAAAATTACCATGTTCGTCACAACCCATTGCATCAAAATCGCAAATCAAATTTTCATTTGCATCAACAACTTTTACACCATATCTTGAAACTTTACCGGAAATCTTGCCCTGGTATATGTAACCAGAAATGTCATCCGCACCTTCTGCAACAGTAGCCTTATAAGCATCGCTAACAGCTATACCCCAGTTAGAAGTTTCTACTGCGCTTGCAGCACCTTTTGTCTGATAGTTTACGCCTTCAGCAAAAGTAAAAGTAGGGAACTTATAACCCTTGTCGGAACCATTCTTAGCAGTAGAAGCAAGAACATCCCCTTGAGTAGCCTGGAAAGTGAATACAACACTTGTATCCTGTGCAGTTTTCTGGTCAATGTAAACTATATCGTTGCCTTTAGCAACATAATAAGTAATTTCATCATTGACAGCAACACCGCCAACAGTAGCTTTAACGGTAATGTTTGCGTCACCGTCATTACCAACATCATAGCCTGTTACAACAGTAACATCATTTTCAACAGTTTCAGTAGCAAAAGCAGTTAAAGTTGCAAAAGCAAAGCATAAAACGCAAGCAATCGCTAAAATCTTTTTCATTTTGTCACACATCTCCTTCATTTAATATACTGATTGTTGATATCATTATAGCAAAGTCCCCTTTGCTTGTCAATACAAATTTTTAATTTTCTGCCTTAAATTAGTAACAATTAAACCCCTTGTAAGTTGTGCATATTAAACAATCGTCATTTTTCTCTTTTCTATATGCAAATGAGCAGTTGCTATTTCAAGCGCCTTAGGTCTGTGAGTTATAATGATGCAGGTCTTATCACCCATATCTTTTATGTTGGCAAGTATATTGGCTTCGGTCTTTTCGTCAATGGATGCGGTGGCTTCGTCGAGAAGTATCACAGGGGCATCCTCGTAGATTGCTCTTGCTATGGCAAGACGCTGAACCTGCCCTTCGCTAAGCCCCATGCCGTTTTCACCTACTATGGTATTCATGCCGTCGGTAAGAGTTTGTATGTAATCATATATGCAAGCAATCTTTGACGCTTTTTCTATTTTGCCGATATCGGGATTATCATCAAAAAACGATATGTTATCCGCTATGCTTCCCGAAATTATCATATTGCCCTGAGGCACATAGGAAAACAAAGTGCGGGTTTTGGAATCGGCAAATATTTTTTCTTCCTTATTATATATAGCAAGTTCTCCGCCCGATGGTGGGTATATGCCAAGAAGAAGTTTTATAAGTGTACTCTTACCCGAACCCGAATCGCCCGTTATTGCCGCGATGTCACCTCGTTTTATAGAAGCACTGACTTTTGAAAGCACGAGTTCATCACCATACGAGAAGCTTACATCGTTAATTTCTATGCCGTTAAAGTCTGTTATATTCACAGTGTCCAAACTATCTTTCTTAAGTTCTCCCACTTCCATTATACGTTCTGCCGACGCTAAAGTTGCAAAGAACTTAGAAAACATACCCGAAATTTCTTTAAACGGGGCTTGCACAGAACCTACAAGCTGTATTACCGCGGCAAAAGCACCAACTGTCATAAGACCTATATGTATTTTGTATGCGCACCACGCAACAGCAAAGTAGTATGCAGCCGTAAGTGCCAGAAAGTAAAGTACGTTTACAAAAAGGCTCACATATCCGACCTTCATGTTCAGTTTGTAATTTTCGCCCTGCAAATTTCCTTGTGTACGTTCGAATTTGCCTTCTCTTCGAAACGCCTTTACAACAAGCAGGTTTTGTATTGTTTCCTGCATAAACGAAAGGATTTTTCCGTCGCTTCTGAGGCAATTTTTATGAAGTTTCTTTACCTTTCTTCCGTAAAAGAGCGAGCTTACAAGAACCACAGGGCCAAGCGCGATGCATATAAGAGCAAGCGAAGCATCTATGGTAAAAAGAGTATAAAAGCTCATAATAACGCCCGACAAAAGAATGACAACCGTAGGTACAAAATCAATGATATTAGCACTTACCGAAGATACATCCTTTGTAAGACGGTTTATAAGTTCGCCCGAGTGATACTCGGAGAGCGATGCAAAATCTGTTGCCATAACATCTTTAAAGAGCTTTCTTTGCATACGGTTTTTGTATATTGCACCAAGACGGACAGAGAGTATATTGTACACGCTCTGCACAGTTATATCAGCTACCAGAAGGCACACGATTGTAATAATACAGCTTTTGAAGTTACCTTCGAAACTGCCTGTAGCGCAATCCAATAAATCGCGGCTTGCAAGTGCAAACCGTACCGATATGTAAGATATTAAAATTCCCAAAGCCGAAAGCAAAAGCACCTGCCACAAAACGGACTTCGAATTCTTTAAAATCCATTTTGCCGAGTGCATCCTACCTTTTTCCATGGAAAATCCTCCTGATAACATTTATAAGATATAGTGTAATATGTCTTAAAGGGAATATGAAAACCCATATTCTTGAGTAAAGCTTTATTATAAAATCCTCAGGGCTGTAATCCTTGCCGTTTCGGCAAAACGAAGTAACCTTGGCTATGACCATATCCTCATACACGGGATATTCCTTTTCGGTTTCAAAGTCGCCCGCTATAACAAAAGCACCTTTTTTCTTGCCTATTATGCGATGAAGTATGTACTGCCCGTTTGCCCTCTTGTGCAAGACGATATCATACTTTTTTACTTTGTCTGCCTTGGTAAGCACCACCGAATCTTTAAGATTGTGCAGTATAGGAGTCATGCTTATACCCGAAACCTTCATTCTTACATCGGTTCCGCTTGCAAGGCACTCTTCTATAAGAGGCATAACATCATTTACGCTGTAATTGGCATTTTCGTTTATTATCATTCTATTACCTTCTTGGAAAGGAGTACATCTGTAAATTCCTTAACATCTTCTGTAGCAGTATCGGCATCTATATCGTACTCCGACATAAGTGCATGTGCCAACTCTTCTACAGTTATATCACTTTGAAGCTTTTCCCACAGAAAAGCACCTGTGTCATTTATGGTAATCATAGCAGAAAAATCCACTATTCTTTCGCCCATGGGAACTATAACAAAGCTGTCTGCAACCTGCTTTATACCAAATCCGCTTTTTGCTTTCATATCGATACCAACTTTCTATATATTGTACGCCTTGCCGTGCGAATCATAGTAATCCGCGCAAGGCAGTCTTTTTCTTAATTTCATATTCGCACTAAGTGATGCTGCCCTTTTGGCAATCTTATCCGATGCATCTGCATCTGTAAGCATGGAGAGTGCATCATCTATGCTTATATAATTAATGTGAGATTTTGCATCAAAGTAAAATTCATAATTTTCAAGAAGCTCCGTAAGAATGCATGTGAATTCCTCTGCTCTTCTTTTTATATCGGCATCTTCCAGAATGTCTATACAAATCTCTGCCGCAGGCAAACGAGAGCCAAGATATTTTTCGCACATTTGTGCATGTGAGCAAAGCTTTAATCTTCTCCACTCCGATATGAGATTCATATGAGGCATTTCTTTAGGTGCAAACTCTGTTTCTTCGGGCAAAGTGCAATTCATATCAAGCTTTCTTGTCTTTTTGGTTTTTATAAGCTTTCTTACGTCATCGCAAAGTGCAAGAAAATCCACAGAACGTCTGCAACCTTTAAAAAGCGATGCATCTATGTACACGCCTCTGCCTGATATACCGAACACATCGTCTTCTATGTCAAAAAGTTTCTTGAGACAATAGTTTACAACCGCGCACCGCACGCTAAGACCAAGATAGCTTTCCTCCGACTCCATGCAAAGCCTGTATATACGGCGTGTTTTGAAATCAAAAAGAGTCCGCACATCTATAGGTGCAAATATTCCGCTCTTGGAAGAACGGCTACGAATTGAAATTTCATTTTCGCTTACACAAAAATCGGCGATTGTAACCCACTCGTTTTTGTAAAAATACTGACGTGCCCTTTGGCAGAGGTCGAGCAAACGATTCATGGTGAGCCTCGGAGCAGCCTCGCCAAATACGGCATCATAAACAATTTTGTTGTTTTCCAAAGATACAAGACAAGAGGAAAAGCTACCCTGCCTGTCTATATCTTCATATGAATGGCCGTCGTACACGGTAACACGCATACGTTCGTACGAACCGCTTTCAAAATCCTTGAATATTACAGTGCCTACCATTATACTGTATGAACTTCGTGAGATTTATTTACGACATCGGGATTTTTGATGTATGTAGGAACTACCTTTTCTACAATATCCTTTACCGCGTTTATGTCGTTGTTGTCTGTAGCTTTTTTAAGAAGGTCAAGACTCGGCTTTAACTGCTCCATTGTTATATCGCAGGGGGCACCGACAAAGATTTTTTCGTGTCTTGTTTTAGTAAGACCTTCCTCATTCATAAGAAGCTCCTCAAAGAGCTTTTCGCCCGGTCTTAATCCGGTAACTTCTATCTTTATATCCACTCCGGGAGTGTATCCGGAAAGTCTTATGATATTTTTAGCAAGGTCATATATTCTTACGGGCTTGCCCATATCGAGTACGAATATTTCACCACCCTTTGCATAGCTTGCCGCCTGAAGTACAAGCTGAGCTGCCTCGGGTATGGTCATAAAGAATCTTGTTATATCCTTGTGTGTTACCGTAACAGGACCGCCAAGCTCTATCTGTCTTTTAAAAAGCGGAATTACACTTCCGTTTGAACCGAGTACATTACCAAAACGAACCGCAACAAACTCGGTATCACTTATCTTCTGCATAGCCTGTACTATAAGCTCGCACATACGCTTGGTAGCACCCATTATGTTGGTGGGATTAACCGCCTTGTCGGTGGATATCATAACAAAACGCTTTACATCGTATTTATCCGCGCACATAGCCACATTGTAAGTACCAAACACATTGTTCTTTATAGCTTCGCCGGGGCTGTCCTCCATAAGAGGTACATGCTTGTGTGCTGCCGCGTGGAAAACTATGTACGGTCTATACTCTGCAAATATAGATTCGAGTCTTTCTTTATCTCTTACAGATGCTATAAGCACCTTGGGCTTGTTTTCGGGATAGATTCTGTTGAGATCTGTCTGGAGGTCGTAGGCATTGTTTTCGTATATATCAACTATTACAAGTATCTTGGGATTATACCTCATTATCTGTCTGCAAAGCTCACTACCTATAGAACCGCCACCGCCTGTTACAAGCACAACCTTGTCCTCTATGTATTCGGATATGAGCTTGTTATCAAGAACTATTGCCTGCCTGTCAAGAAGGTCCTCTATCTGTACGCTTCGGAGCATATTCTTGGAAACGCCCTTTGACGATATTGCCTGGTCAAGCGCAGGCACAATCTTAATCTTTGCTTTGGCCTTGGTGCAGATTTCTACTATTTCGTTTTTGTCTGTGGTGCTTGCCGAAGGAATTGCAAGAAGGATTTCATCCACGCGAAGCTTCTGACAAATCTCTACGATGTCATTTCTGTCGCCCATTATGGGGTGTCCGCAAAATACATTTCCGTGTTTGGAAGTATCGTCGTCTACTACACCCACGATTTTGTAGTTTAAGTTTTCGTTTGTGTTCATGTCTCTTATAAGCATGGATGCCGCAACACCCGCACCTACAATAAGAACTTTTTTCTTGTTTTCATCATTCTGACCGTGTTCGTGATGAATAGGCATTCTGACAAATACTCTTATAAGCATACGGATTCCTACCGAAGCAACCGTCATGGTACACGCCATAAGGAAGGTTATTCTGAACGCATCGCGTATGTCGCTGGTATATCTCTGCGCCATGGTATAACGGAGCACAAGAGTAAGCACCAAAGAAAGAGCCACACCTATAACGGCGCATGTGCTTATGCGTATATAATCTCTGGTAGCGGCATACTGCCAGAGAACTCTGTACACACCGCCTATATAGAACACAAAAATTATGGCAAAAACCGTTGTAAAACCAACAGGCATAAAGTTATATGCATTTATTGTGGCCTTGCCAAGACCGCATACAAAAAGTATGGTCGCCATGTATATCAATACTGCCGCAAGAATGTCAAAAAGAAAAATCGTTCTGTTTCTTAAAAACTTAACTTCCTTCATATAGCACCTCTTTATGTATATTTACCTCATTATATAATAACAGATATTATAATTGTAACACAAGCATTATGCAATGTCAACTTATTAGCCTTTGGCAGGGATGTAAAATAAGTGCAGATCGCTTATACCGCATCTTATTTTACTGTCCCGCCAACAAAAAGGCTGTAAATTAATTTTGATAAACTAATTTACAGCCTTTGTTTTATAAATTTTTAAGGTTATTTAAAAATCTTTGTGCAACAGGATTTTCGCATCTTAAATCCACATTGCAGATTATATACTTTTTGCCCTCGTATTCTTTTACCGCGCAGGCAAGAGCCTCGGACCATTTTTCGTTTTGGTCGAGGTTTCCGCTAAGAAGTATGGGGGTAAATCCATCTGCCGTAAATGTGGCATGGATTATGGGGGTTATCATATCTTCCTTTGCGTTGTACCAATACGAAAAGTCCTTTTCCTTAAATTCCTCTACAGCCTTGTGACCTGTATTTCGGCTTGCAAAGTGAAGCGGGAGCATACTGCACGCTTTAACTTCCACAGTTTCGCCTGCAATGGTGTATGTACCTTGCTTTAAATCAAAGATTATTTCGTTTTCGCTCTCTTTGGCTTCGGGTGTTTTTTGGAACACTTCAACCCCGCACGAAGCATGAGCCACCACACTACCCTCTGCATCTATAAGGATTGCCTTAAGTGTAAAGCGTTCTCTATCCTCTACGGATTCTATGCTGAATGTAGGACTCGATACATATGTAACATCGCAATCGGAGAGCGTCACCTTTTCTTCTGCTCTTAAATCCGACATCTCGTACACAACGGTATACTCGCCCGAGAGGTTGGTATCGTTGCACACATAGCAATCTACGGATATCTTTTCGCCCTCGAAGTATGTAAACCTGTCTGTGCGAAGTGAAATATGTACAGGTTCTAAAGCATCGCGATAAGCAAAGAAGGCTTTCTTCGGCTTTCTTTCGCAGTCCATGATTGTCTTCATCCAGCCCGATGGCCACGCATCTATAAAGAGGTGTATGGCATTAGATACCATTTTGGAATCTCTGCGGAATGCTTCTGTCATCATGGATGTAGCAAAAGCCTGATAATCCTGACTCTTTTCTACCCATGAATCTATGTCATCACCCTTGTCGTAAAAGAAGTGATGAAAACTGCCGGTCTGTGCTCTTATGATGTTGTTGGGATTAAAGGGCTCTGCGAGCCACTGTTTGGGATATCTGCGCTTCATAAGGTCGGCAAAGTCCAATCCCTCTGCACCGAATTCTCCGCAACCGTAATACCAATCGGGTTTGGTAGGTAACCAATAACCCTTGTGAAGAAGACCTATATCTATGCCGTGACCGTTGTACCACATGGGGTAGCAATGGTTATCGGGCATGGTTTCGCTCGGTGGGTCGTAATCACCGTCGACATGCTTAATAACTCTGTCGGGATTGTGCAAAAGCACAGCCTTGTCGCACGCGGTAAAGAAGTCCATAAGTTCTGCACGATCTAAGTGTCTGTGAGGCTTGTTGTTTGCATTGGGGAAGGGTTCGTTTATGTACGATACCACTATGTTACAAGGGTGGGAGCGTACTATTCTTTCCATCTCTTCCGCCTGACGTACACCCTCGGCAAACTTGTTTCTTCTCATACAGCCAAAAAGCGGAAGGTCTGTCTGAGTCATCATGCCGAGCATATCGCAGTAATCGTACACCATCTTCTGCACGGGACGCTGAGTGAGCCTCAAAAAGTTCATATTGCATATTTTGGCAAGAAGAATGTCATCTATAAGCTGATTTGCATCACCGCGGAGTACATCGAGCTGTTCAAAGCCCATTGTATTTGCACCGCGAAGGCGGATTTTGTTGCCGTTTAAATAGAACATACCCTTGGGAGTGTCCTCTTTGTCCTGTGCAAAGGAACGCACACCGAAATGAGTCGACTTTGCATCGCAAAGCTCGCCGTCTGCATAAACATCTATAAACACGCGATAGAGCCAAGGCTCATCGGGCGACCAAAGGCGGGGGTTTGCCACTTTGAACGGAATTTTGTACACATTGATGCCGTATTCGGCTTTCTGCGGTATTCCCGAGCCGAGAGCATCGCCCACCTGTGCTTCGGTGAGGCTGTCGCCAAAGCCTACGGTTCTTGTGGTGGCAGGGATATACTCCATGTTTTCACAAACTTTTTCTTCAAAGTTCTGACCGTATACGGATATATTGAATTTTATGTCCTTCTCTTTGTAGTCGGCACTCTGCACTTCTACCCATATTTCGCCATCGCGAACGAATATGTCTGCTATGCTTGTGCGGTTTCGTATTTCAACGCGCACGGGGGCATATATACCCATACCGGGAGGGCAATGATGCCAACCGAGTTCGGGATCGTCCCAGCCTATACCGGTAGCGGCGTAGAGCTTGTCCCCCTCGCACTTGCCGAGGTTTTTGTGGTCGTTGCCCATGTATATGAAGTCGTTGTATAGTTCTACTTTGAGGGTGTTTACTCCCTCCTTCACACACTCATCTATACAAAATTCAAATGGCGAAAAGAAACCCTCGTGCATACCTGCGCAGATGTCGTTTACATACACAACCGCCTTGTAGTCTGCACCGTCAAAACAGATGTAGTGCGCCTTGTCGGAGTTTATGCAATCGAGTGTAAAGGTGGAGGTGTACACCTTTTTTGCATAGCCAACAGGACCGCCGTATTCGGGGATCTGCACCTTTTTGCCGTCTACGGTGAAGCTGTCTATATTTATACTTTGAGTTATCTCTTCTTTATTGGGAGCAAAGTTACTGAGAAAAGGGGCATACTTTGCTCTCACAAGAGCAAGCTCTTTATTTAATTCTTCTTCGCTGTCCATCTTTTTGGGCGTAGCAATCGGTTCGGATGCGGACTTTGTAAGCGGTGTGTATACAAAGCTTTTCTGCTTTGGCTCATTGGTGCATAATAATTCCGCTTTTCCGCCAATGCCGTTTCTTGCTATATCTGCAAAAAAGTCACTCATGTTAATTCCTCCATAAATGATTAATCTTACTGAAATATAACATAAATACGCGAGGAAATCAATATAAAATTTTATCAATTCCTGTGTTTGAAAGCAGAAAAAAGTGCATCAGCAATCTCCCTAAGATGCATATAACTCTATAAATAATTACGAATGGCAAGGTTATGTACCTTAATTTGCGTGCGTAGTAATATCTCTTGATTTCTAAAATCACAGGTTTATATTGTCCGCAACCCTCACACAATTCTGAATATTCCGATAAGCAGTTGCTTCAATATCCGAACCCGTTTTGGGT
>JAZLCB010000140.1:0-2079 GCA_045614005.1 Clostridia bacterium | reverse complement strand
TGAAACATCTTGAATTGTGTAAGTGTTTCAATAATGAAATCGTCCACTCTGTTCACGATGAAATCCAAACAAGTTTGGATGAAATCCTCGCTATGCTCGGATGAAATTAAATCCGTCTTTATATCCGCCGAAGGCGATTTCATCTGCGAAGCAGATTTCATCCACAAGGTGGATTTATTCCGTCGCAAGACGGATTTAGTTGAAAAAAGCATCAATCTTATATCAAGATTGATGCTTTTTTCTGGTGCAGGTAACAGGACTTGAACCTGCATGAAGTTGCCCTCACATGGACCTGAACCATGCGCGTCTGCCAATTCCGCCATACCTGCAAATGTATTAAATTGTGCCTTTTTATTAGTTTAGTCCGCCAGCCGTCAACTGCAACGATTCGCCATCGTGCCGTAGAGGGCACTCGCCTTATCGGCAGTTTTGCCATAAGTTCCACCAAACCGTTCATCTTCGCAAAGCTCGACTCACGGGGTGTCACTTAAATTCCGCCATACCTACAAATGTATTAAAATCTTTTCAGACAAAATAAAAATCGCATACCAAATATATGAACCATATATTCGGCATGCGGTAGAATTGGTGCGAGCAGTGGGACTTGAACCCACACGTCATAAACACACGCCCCTCAAACGTGCCTGTCTGCCAATTCCAGCATGCTCGCGTTTCAACATGAATTAGTATATCACAGCCTATAGCGTTTGTCAACAAAAATTTTCATATTTTTTAAAAAAAATTTTGTAGTCGGAAAACTGGCCGAAAAATCAGCTTTCCGACTACTGAAAAACTCACAGAATTATACAAATAAGCCCGCCCGAACCCTCGTTTATTATCCTCTGCAAAGTTTCCTGAAGTTTAAAGCGCGCATCGTCGGGCATACGCATAAGCTTGCCTCGGAGATCTTCGCTAACAAGGTCGTGGAGCGACTTTCCGAATATGTTTGTATCCCATATGCTTTTGGGGTCAACCTCAAATTCCTTAAGAAGGTAATGCACAAGCTCTTCGGACTGCTTTTCGCTGCCCACAATAGGAGATACAGTTGTTTCTATGTCGGCTCTTATCATGTGTATGCTTGGTGCGCTGGCTCTGAGGCGCACACCGAATTTACTTCCTTGCTTTACTATTTCGGGTTCTTCAAGGCTAAGTTCTTCTATACCGGGCGACACAATGCCGTAGCCTGTGGCGCGTACTTCGTCAAGCGCGGAAGAAATCTTGTCGTATTCTCTTTGTGTTTTGGATAGTGTTCTCATAAGGCTCATAAGAGAATCCTTACCCGTTATTTCAAATCCTGTTTCTTCACCAAGGATTTTGTAGTACAGGTCATCATGGGTACTTACATTTATGCGCACGGTTCCGTCGCCCAGGTTTATAGATGCTATATCCGATGCGGTAATGCTTTCGCAGGCGCACAGACATTCCGAAATCTTTCGGGCATCGCTTATCTTTGAAACATTCTTTATAGACGAAAAGATGCTTTCAAAAATTTCTTTTTTTAGCCAATGGCTGTTTTCCAGTACATCTACCCATTTGGGCATGTCAACTCCTATTTCCTTTAAGGGGAATTCAAAGAGGATTTTTTCTATTATAGAGTTTATGTCCTCTTTGGTAAGCTCGGCGCAGTTTACCGCCATTACGGGCACACCGTGCTTAGCTTCGATTTTGCTTTTGGCATCTGTTGCACTTTCGGAAGATGGGTCAACACAGTTCAAAAGCACCACAAAAGGCTTGCCGAGTTCTTTGAGCTCGGTTATTACTCTGTCTTCTGCAGGGATGTAGCTTGCGCGCTCAATGTCTGTAATGCTTCCGTCGGTAGTAACTACAAGTCCTATGTTTGAGTGCTCGCAGATTACCTTGTTTGTGCCTTTTTCGGCAGCTTCGGCAAAGGGTATCTCATTTTCCGACCAAGGTGTTTTTACCATTCGGGGAGCATTTTCCTCTATGTAGCCGAGTGCGGAGTCTATTATGTATCCTACGCAGTCTATCATGCGCACCTTAAAGCTGGCGTTGTCCGACAGAGTTATTTCTACAGCTTCGTTTGGCACAAATTTTGGCTCGGTTGTCATTATTGTTCTT
>JAZLCB010000139.1:0-2797 GCA_045614005.1 Clostridia bacterium | reverse complement strand
TTATGATACATATTATATAATTATAGTATATTATCCGCCTATTTTCAAGTGTTATGTTAAATATTAACAATTTTGTAAAATAACATAGTGACGCGAAAGAAAATTCCGCATCACTATTTAAAATCATATCTTTGAAAAGTCACTTACTCCGTGTTTACAAATGGGACAAATGAAGTCTTCGGGTATATTATCACCCTCGTATATATAACCGCATATTTCGCATCTGTATCCTTCTTTTTTTGTTTCCTGCGGTTTGGGTTTTGTGTTTTTGTGATAATAGTCGTATGTTATTGACGGCGAATCGTCAAGTATCTCCTGCTGTGTTACAGTAGCAACAAAAAGCTTGTGCGTACCCATATCTATCACATCGGTAACATCTGCACTAAGGAAAGAATTTGCATATTTTGGCACAACATAGATGCCGTTATTGCTTCTGAAGACATTGTCACTCTTTTCAAACTTGTTTTTAATTCTGCCCGAAACAAAACCAAAGTGTTCAAAAACATAAAAAGGTGTTTCTTCGCTAAGTATTGATAAGTTAAATTTGCGAGATTTCTCTATAAGCTCACATGTATATCCCGATGCATTAACAGAAACAATGATTCTGTCGGGATTTAATGCCACCTGACAAACACTGTTTATAATACATCCATTGTCTACACCTTCACAATTTGCGGTAAGAATGTAAAGACCATATCCTATTTTATTCACTGCCGGCACGTTCATAATAGTTCCTCCATATTTTTAATTATTATTTTCTCTGAAAAAAGAATAAATATTCTCAGCGGTTTTTGCATCTATTCCTTCTACAGAACACAGCTCTTCAATGGTTGCATTCTGTATTTTGCGTACAGACTTAAATTTAGAAAGCAAAAGTTTTTTGCGTTTTGTCCCAACGCCGGGTATCAAATCCAACGCACTTGATGCAAGCTTCTTGTTTTGGGTACTTTCAAGATACCCTACTGCTCTCCTATGCATTTCATCCTGTATGTTTTTAAGAAGCATAAAAGCGTTTGATTTCTTGTCCATTTGTATTTCGCCATTTTGTCCAATGAGTCCTCTTGTGTGGTGCTCTCCGTCTTTGACAATGCCGAAAACAGGTATAGAAAACTCATTTACTACATCAAGAACACTATTGCGGTGTCCTTCGCCTCCATCTACAAAAACAACATCGGGAAGCGGTAAAAACGAAGCATCTTCCAACTTCAACTCTCCCGATTCAACAAGTTCAAGTTCCGATCTGGCACGCGTAAATCTTCGCGTTAGTGCCTCGTGCATAGAAGCATAATCATCCTGTGTAGTTACGGTTTTCATACGGAAATTTCTGTATTTTGCAGTACATGGTTTGCCATTTTTGTATACAACCATAGATGCAACAGAGGAATTAGCACCAAGATTCGAAACATCGTACGCTTCAATATACATAGGCGGTTTATCAAGTTCAAGAAGCGCTGTAAGTTCGGTAAGTGCTGTGTTCTTGAAAGTTATATCTCGCATAACCTTAAGCTCGCGCTCGCTATGATCCTTTTTTGCATTGGATTCTATCATTCTCATAAGTGCAGCGTTGCTTCCGATTTTTGGCACTTTGATTTTTACGGCTCTGTCCGCTTTGTCGGATATGAACTTTTCCATAAGTTCAGTATCTTCAATCTCTTCTTGAATCAGAATCCTGCCGGGAATAAAAGTTGAATCCGAATAGTAATCTCTCAAAAACTCCGCGAGAATAACACTTTCCACAACTCCGTCCGTGTCATTTACAAAATAATGCTCTTTGCCTATAATCTTGCCGTTTCGTATAAAAAACACCTGTATACAAGCAACAGAATTTGCATTATAAAGTGCTATCGCATCAACATCTTCTCCGTTTGGAGTGGTAATCTTCTGTTTTTGTCTTAAAGAATCTATTGCACTTAGCTTATCTCTGCAAAGCGCAGCTCTTTCAAAATCAAGAGTCTGAGATGCCTCCTGCATTTCCGCAGTAAGCTTGCTTTCTGCTTCCGAAGTATTACCATTTATAAATTCTATGGCTTTTTCTATAAGAACCCTGTAATCTTCGGGAGAAATGCAAGCATTGCACACGCCCCTGCATTGTCCCAACTGATAGTAGAGGCACGGTCTTTTGGGTGTAAACCCTTCCAAAAACTCCGTATTACAATGTCTCAAACAAAAAATCTCCTTAACAAGTGCAATAAGCTGTTTGAGGTCAGAAGAATTCTGATATGGTCCGAAATAGCGTGAACCGTCTTTTATAACCTTTCGTGTAAAAAGAATTCGCGGATACAACTCTTTCGTAGTGATTTTTAAAAACGGATATGTTTTATCGTCTTTAAGCAGAATGTTGTATCTGGGCATGTTCTCCTTTATAAGGTTATTTTCCAGTACAAGTGCTTCTAGTTCACTATCGGTTATAATGTATTCAAAAGTCTCCACATTGGCAATCATTGAACTTACCTTAGGTGGATGATTGTAGGATTTAAAATATGAGCGCACCCTGTTTTTTAAGTTTTTGGCTTTGCCCACATATATTATCTCGCCCGAAGCGGACTTCATGATATAAACACCGCTTTTGTCGGGAAGTGTCTTTAATTTTTCGTTGATTTCAGTATTCATACATCACCTTAAAATACAAATATAGCCTCCACATACTCATGCGGAGGCTATGTAAATATATGACTATTCTATATCGGCGAAACTCGACATAATAAGTGCTTCCAGCTCATCGATAGCTTCTGTTTCATCGGCGCCGTCCGCAGTAAGCACGATTTTTGTACCTTTAACTATTCCCAAAGAAAGAACT
>JAZLCB010000138.1:0-2258 GCA_045614005.1 Clostridia bacterium | reverse complement strand
TAAAGTATTATAACGAAGACGGAAAGCTCATTACAGCAAGCCTTTCTAATGTTAATGTAATATACAACAACACCGTACTCGACCGCTACAACAAGGATACATTTGAATTCCTTTTCGGTGATATTACTCTTGTGTCCACATCGGACTCCAAGAAGTATGATGTTGTAGTTGTAAATGACTACATGGTAGGTAAAGTAAAGAAGATATCCGCTTCGGACATGAAGGTATATTCCGAGACACTCTACAGCAGTATGAACGGTATAAAAACCCTCGACCTTTCCGAAGAAGACGGAAAAATCATTGTAATTACCGATGAAAACGGAAACAAAGTAGATTTTGATGCACTTTCTTCAGGCGATGTAATAAGCGTTGCAAAAAGTGCAGACGGAAGCTACATAAACATAAAGGTTTGCTCGGCAGGCGTATCCGATTTTGTAATTTCGGATTACATAGCAGACGATGAAATCACAGTATCCGACGGTACAAGCGAATACACCTTAAAGGGTGCAAGCTACCTTGCCGAAAGCATCAATATAAAACTTGGCGAAAGCTATGATTTGTATTTTGATTACGAAGGCAACCTTATATATCTTGAGGCGCTTACAGATTCTACCAATCTCAAAAAGGCAATCTTGGTAGATGCTGCCAAGGATTCCAACGGATTTGGTGATACATGCGCCGTAAAGCTCTATACCGAAGAGGGTGAGCTTGAAATATATGACCTTGAAGAAAGGGTTATATTAAACCACAGCAGCAAAAAATCCGATAAGGCAATTGACGAAATTATAAGTGCTTTGGGTACAGTTGTACTCTACAGAGTAGACAAGGAAACAAAGACATTAAAAGCCATGGTTACACCTCTCGGATTCGGAGAGCAGGATACCGACGACAGAGGCTGGTATGCTGTTATTCCTCACATAAGACTTTCGGCAGAAGTTGGAGAGTCCAAGGAGGATTTTGATAAGTATCTAAAAGAAGAAGCCATAGGCAACAGATTTGTATATGAAAAAAACGGCAATATGCTCGATAAATCCTTAAGATACGACGAAAAAACAGCTACACTCTTTGCCGTTCCTTCTACCAAAGAAGAATACAACGACGAAAGAAAGTTCTATGTAAATCGTATGTACTTTGAAACAAGCACAGGCTACTACCTCAATGCATACGATACCGATGCAGATGCTCTTGCTCCCGAAGTAATAGTATTTTCTCCCGGTGGCGGCGATGCATCGGGCGATAAGGTATCCGAGAGAAAGGCATTTATAATCTCCAAGGTGTTTACAACCTTAAATGCCGATGAGGAAGAAGCCGTTGCTTACAAGGGCTTCCTTATGGATGCCGACAATAAGAACATTACAGAAACTACATTTACCTTAAGCGAAGATGCGGAATTTGTAGATCGTCTCAATAAGCTTGGCGCACCCAAGGTAGAACTAGAAGCGGGTGATATAATTCGCTACGGTACAAATTCCGACGGCGATATATCTGCAATATTTGTTGCATATGACATGAGCAAAGGCGAGGCATATCCCTTTGGCTTATCTTCACTCGACTGGTACGGCGGTGACACTTACACAGGATATGTTTACAATGTAGATGATAACTATGTCCGCCTTGTTTCTGAGTATCCTCACCTTGTGCCCACAGATGCCAAGGAGCAGTTTGAATACTTTACCACAAGAGCTAACTCCGTGGTACAGCAGCTCGGAACAAAAACTCTTGTAGTAGAGGAAGGCAGAAACGGTGTTATTGTTCGCATCGGCTCAAAAGAGGATATAGTAAGCTTCAAGGAAACAGGTGTACTTTCTTCCGATTCCTATGACAAATTCGTAGGCGTTGAGTATGCTTGGGGACACATTATAGCAAATGTAGTATATAAGTGAGTGTAGGAAATGGAAAACATATTAAAACAAAGAAATCTCCCTCCGTTTTTATCAAGAGAAGAAATGCTCGAGATTCTGCAGAGGGAAGAATACGGATATATGCCCCCAAAACCCGATAAAATATCTTTTTCGGATATGCAGGCGGAAAAAATGTTCAAGACGGGCACACACTTTTGTGCAGGCAAGGCAAGCTTTAAAAGGGTTATGATTACCACCGAAATAAATGGTAAGACTTTTAGCTTCCCTATATCTGCGGTTATACCCACAACCAAAGGTCCGCATCCGTTTTTTGTACACATCAATTTCAGACCGTATGTGCCCGATATCTATATGCCTACAGAGGAAATCGTAGATAACGGCTTTGCTGTAATTTCG
>JAZLCB010000137.1:0-1992 GCA_045614005.1 Clostridia bacterium | reverse complement strand
CCGTATCTGTTGAGTTCTGCCACCAGATCGGTCTTGACTATGTATCATGTTCTCCCTTCCGTGTGCCGATTGCTCGTCTTGCAGCTGCACAGGCTAGAATTAAGGAACTTGACTAATAGTAGATTTCTGATAAAAAAATGTGAGTGAAGTGCTTGTGCACGAGGTACTTTGACAAAAACAGGAGTGGATTTTTCCACTCCTGTTTTTGTATGTAATATCATATTTAATTTTCAATTTCTATTATTTTATACTTCGGGTTTGTTATCAAGAGTCCCTCTGTAGTATCTATTATAAAAACTTCGTCGTCGTGATTCAAATGATAGAAATCCCTATATTCCTTTGGAATTACTATTCTCCCGAGATTGTCAACCTTTACTCTTATTCCCACTCTCTGTATTTCCATAATTTCACTCTCCACAAAACTATTCACGGAGCCAAGTGCAGGAATTAAAAAATGCGTCGACCGAAGCCGACGCACGAAAAACACATAGGCTCACTGCGACCAAGCAAACCCTTATATAGCCATAAATGCATAAGGAAAGAACCTACATATTTTTACCAATGTAAAAATATGCATTCATGACTAAAAATATTAAGGTTTACTTGGTCGATATAAGTATATCACTCTATGAGCAGGAATGCAATATTTTTTATCTGTTTCGACAAAAAAAGCTAAAATAACGCCTTATGAAGGCTTATTTGGAGCGGAAAATTTAAATTTCATTTTACCAATACCGCTTTTACATATAAAATCGGTTATTCTTTTTATTTATATGGTATACTCTGCACTTTTTTCTTGTATTCAGCAAAAAAATATGATACACTTATTTTAATGATAATTTTTACAGCAAGGAGAAAGTTAAATGTTTTGTAGATTTTGCGGAAGTAATATAAATGACGACAGTGTATTTTGCGCTTTTTGCGGAAAAAAGCTTGCCGATACAGTGCAGCAACCACCTCAGCAAACTGCGTTTCAACCGCAGCCACAAGCTCCTCAGTATAGTTATAATCAGGTTTCCGAAAAAGCACTTATCCTTAACCGAAAATTTGATTTTCAGGCAATGACTCACGGCATTCATGTTATTGTGGACGGTGAAGAAGTTGCATTCCTTGGAACAAAATGCGAAGGACTTGCTGTTCCCGTAAGTCAGGGTACACACGAGATAAGCGCCGTTGTTACCATCGGCACAGATAAAGTGTATACTACGCTGCCCCCTGCCGTTATTCAGGTCGGTCAGCACAACATTATTATAGAATTTTCAATACATCGCGGAGCGTGGAGCGCAAAGTGGCAAATGAAAGCAGGCGAAGACGTAGAAGATACAACTGCAAATATTCAACTACAGTAATAAAAAGGAAATGAAGGAGCTGTGGCAAAATCATTTTGCTACAGCTCCTTCATTTGGGGCGAAAGAAAAATAGCACAGATTGGACAAACTGAGCTGATAATGCCAATGTGTAGGCATTATCATGTTACCCGAAGGCGTACGAGGGTACGTCGAGAGGCGAAGTTTGTTCAAAACATAAGGCATGCTATTGTAGGAATTCGTAAAGCAACGAATTCCTACCTTAACTTTTGCGTTATTTTTAATTTTTAACTGCAACCAAAAGGCTTTGTTAAACTATTCTTTTGCCTTGTGTGGTGTGTGCATTTTGCTACAGCCCCTGGTCACCATATATCATCATATACATTAGTTCTTTTTCGGAAGTATATCCAGTTTATGGGGAAAAGAACGGTATACAGTATCAGATGAATATGTGCCATTATATCAATATGCAGATTTTCTATTCTCATTGAAGCATCATACATATTGAAAATATAGCGCATACAAGTAGCAATTACCATACCATGCAGTATATACAGAATTATGGGCCCCATCTTTTTATATCGGAGTATTCCATACACGCTGATAGCGGTAAAAACACCGAAAACAAAATAACCAAAGCCGATAAATATTTCCATTGATTCAACCCATGTACCGTCTAACTCAT
>JAZLCB010000136.1:0-4666 GCA_045614005.1 Clostridia bacterium | reverse complement strand
TGATTTTCTACGGCTTTTTGTACTCTATCCATTGTTTTGTCCTCCGTTTATTTGTATTTTTTTCTGAATTCTGTAGGTGACATTCCAAATTCCTTTGAAAAGGTCTTTGAGAAAAATCCGCTGTCTGAAAAGCAACACTTATTCGCTATCTCCGTGATTGACATATCGCTATTTATAAGAAACTGCTTTGCAGCGGAGAGCCTGCGCGTTTTTATAAATGTGCCGATGCTCACTCCTATATTTTCTTTAAATACACGGCACAGATGATACTTGCTGATATGCGTTTTCTCGCAGATGTCGTCGATGGTAATCTTTTCTAATGTATTATCGCTTATATACGAAAGAATACCGGAAAACTTGTCCTGTCTGCCTTCGGTATGCACCTGCTTTGTGCAGAGCTTTATGAGCTCCACCAGAACAGAAGTCAAGCGAGCATACTTCATACCTTCGGTATCCGACAAAATATTGTACGCCTCCAAAAAGAGCGAATCGCACTTTATTACATCCTCATGAGAAAGTGAGCAAAAAGTTCCGCCGTTTTGGGTGAAAACCTTTTTGTATTCTTCCATTATATCAAGATTACGACAAAGCTTTTCTACCTCGGGAATATTAAGAAGCATAATGGAATGATTATACCCTGCTATATCCTCGGGAGATACAAAATGCGTAGCAGGACCATGTATGAAATAAAGTCCGTTTTTCTTCATTTTGTATAACTGACCATTGATTAATATATTACCTTCGTCCTCAAAGGTTTGTATTATTTCGCTATTTAGGACATGTGTATGCGGTGCAGCTCCTTCGTGGCTGACATGATTTATTTTGTAATTACATAATTCTATCGGTAACGCCATGCAAACACCTCCTTACATGATAATACCACACAGCGTATAAAAAAGCAATATAATCCATGTATTAAAGCAATATTATTCTTGTTATTTATTTTATTTGCAGTATAATGGTACTAAAGGGGTGATATACTCAATGAATAAAATAAACTACATCGAATTGATGGAAAGAGTTCTGGATGCTTATACCAAGGAGCGTATAATAAATTCTATAAGCAGCGTAAAGCGAGATGGTTTAAGTGAGCATGGCTTTCCGAGGCTTACTGCAAACATAGGAATATTGATTGCTCACGGTAAAAGACTTGAATATACCGATATGTTTTTAGAGATGATGAAGCTTTGCTGTGATGAGATACCCATAGCCAAAGCCACTCACGGCTTTATGACAGGAAACGACTTTTCTGTAAAAGAAATCGTCTTTTGTATATTAGAGCTTGAAAAAGCAGAGGTGTTTGACAAAAGCGTAACCGATGCATGGCGCAAAAAGCTATCGGAGATAGATGTGTACGAAACATACAGTCTCATAGCACCTACCCCCATTGTAGAACCTGCAATGAACTGGGCTGCATTCGGCTTTGCAAGTGAACAGCTCCGCAAATACTCAGGTATCGGAGCAGATGAAGAATTTATGGAAAATCAGGTAAAATCACAGATGCTTGCATTTGACGAAAACGGAATGTACAAAGACCCCGGTATGCCGATGCTCTACGACCTTGTACCGCGTCTTCAGCTTGCAACGGCACTCTACTTCGGATATGACGGCTCTTGTAAGGATGAGCTTACTAAGATGCTTATAAAATCTGCCGATGCCACCTTGAAAATGCAATCGGTAACAGGTGAAGTAGCATATGGTGGAAGAAGCCAGCAGTTTTTGCACAACGAAGCCTTGTATGCAGCACTTTGCGAATTCTATGCCAAGCTCTTTAAAGACCTTGGAGATATGGACAGAGCAGGGCAATTCAAGCGGAGTGCACACCTTGCATTTGACGCTGTAAAATCGTATCTTAAAGGCAATGACCTTACACACATAAAAAATGCATACCCCATAGAGAGTATGTACGGATGCGAAGTGTATGCCTACTTTGATAAATACATGGTTACTGCAGCTTCCTGGCTCTACCTTGCATATGCAATGGCAGACGACAGCATAGAAGAAACAAATGCACCTGCGGATAATATGAACTATGTGTATATGCCCGCTCCACACTTCCACAAGGTATTTGTAAAGCACGGCGATTGGACTGCCGAGTTTGACACAGATGCCGATACTCATTATGACGCAAGCGGTCTTGGCAGAATACATAAGAGGAATATGCCATCTGCCCTTTGTCTTTCATCACCGTTTACAACCACACCCGAATTTACTCTGGATATTAAAAATCCCTCCCACTTTTCGATTTGCGGAGGAATTGAAAGTAATGAGGGTTTTGTGTACGGCTACGATGAGGATGCAAAATACACCCTTATACATAACGAAACTAACGAAAAGTTTTCTAAAGTGAGCCTTGAATGCACTGTGGGCGATGCTTCATTTGTGCAGACCCTTACCATATATGATGATTTTGCAGAAGTATCTATATCCGGCTTGGGAAATGTTAAACTCTTGTTCCCGGTATTCGATACAGACGGGAAAGCAAAAACAAACATCACCGAAACCGCAAACTCTGTATGCGTAAGCTACAATGGCTGCAAATGCACTTACACCTCGGAAAACGGTACAATACAAAACTTAAACACTACATACGCAAACAGAAACGGACACTACAACGCGTATGCCATAAATGCAGTAAACGAAGCAAAACTTAAGATTACAATGCAGGAGGAATAAGCATGAACCTTAATATTAACGACAAAATATGGCTTGAGGAGTTTTGGTCAAAATTTGAAAAAAAGCACGAAGTTTCTGCCAAAACTCAATTTGCAAACATCCCCTATACTACCGACAAAGACGGCAAATATGACCACGCATCGGAATACAATATTTCGCAATGGACAAACGGCTTTTTTGGCGGTATGATGTGGCTTATGTATAAAGAAACAGGCAAGGAAGTGTACAAAGCTACAGCCGAAAACCATGAAAAGATGCTCGATGAAGTTCTTCTTCATACATTTGATAAGCTCGATCACGATGTAGGCTTTATATGGCAGCTTACCGCAAAAGCAAGCTACGACTGTACAGGAAATGCAGAGTCAAGAAATCGTGCTCTTATTGCGGCAAGTACGCTTTCATCGCGCTACAACATACGCGCAAACTTTATAAAAGCATGGAACCATGTTCCCTATTCAATCATAGATACCATGATGAATCTGCCTATTCTCTACTGGGCATCGGCTCAGACCGAGGATATGCGATTTTCGTATGTGGCGCAGGCTCATGCCGACATGGTAATACGCGACCATATACGAAAAGACTCAAGCGTAGCCCATATCGTAGAACACCGCACAGACAAGGACGAAAAGGTATGTGATTTTGGCGGTCAGGGATATTGTCAGGGCTCTACATGGACAAGAGGCTGTGCATGGGCGCTATATGGATTTATGCTCAGCTATCTGTACACCAAAGAAGAGAGATATCTTGACACATGCAAAAACGTGGCTGATTACTTTGCAAAAACGGTGGCAAAAAACAATTATAAAACACCCACCGACTTCGACCAACCCGAAACACCTGCATACATTGACAACAGTGCAGGTGCTATTGCCTCTTGCGGATTGATTGAACTCTACAAAGCAACAAATGACGAAAAATATCTTAGCTGTGCCATACAGGTATTAAAAGCACTTGAAGAAGATTGTATCTTCGACTCTTCCTGTGACTCCATCCTGCAAAAAGGAATGGAAGCCTACAAATCGGGCGAAAGCAAGCATTTGGTTTATGCCGATTTCTTCTTGTGTGAGGCTCTTCTTAAACTTAAGGGAAGCGACTATATTATATGGTAAAAAAACAGACCCGATGCAAAAGCATCGGGCTTGTTTTTATTGTTTGTTTTGTAACCACTTATCCTTAATTTCTTTTGCCTTTTCGGCATCGTTTTTCAAAAGGTCGTATGCCGTACAAGCAAGAATCTTGGAAGCGGATATATACACAGCCTCTTTGTCTGCAATAGCAAATTCCTTGCTGTGGAGTGCTCCGCAAAATCCACCCATGGTAGGCTGAATAACCGGCATTATTTCGCCAAGGTCGCCCATGTCGGTAGAGCCTGTCATATCAATATTGTGATAGATATTTTCCGAAGGTGTGAACATAAGAGCATTTTCTTCGAACACGGCAGAAAGGTTTTTGTCCTGATGAAGGGGTTTAAATCCGCGGACATTTCTTATGCTGCACTTAGCACCTATTGCCATAGCGCCCGCATTAACCGCGTTGTCAACCTTTTTGCAAGCGTCTTCTATAGCCTTGGAATTGGCACCGCGGACATATGTCTCTATAACTGCTCTGTCGGGAATAACATTTACGATATCACCGCCGTTTGTAATTATGGGGTGAATTCTTATTTTGTCTTCATCTCTGAAGGTTTCGCGGTTGGCATTTATGCCCATAAGTCCAAGCATAGCAGCGTTTAGCGCATTTATACCGTTAAAGGGCTCGCTACCGTGTGCAGCCTTACCCTCGTAGGTAATCTGCTTGGTTTCAAATCCGAGGCTTGAGCCGTCTATATACACATTAAAAGACGGAGTGAGCGCATGGGAATGAATCATCATTGCCATATCGATATCATCAAATTCGCCAAGGTGTATAAGTTCCTGCTTGCCTGCCATATATGTAATCTTGCCGTCTTCGGCAAGGGAGCTGCGATACTCCAGCTCTATAAACTCCT
>JAZLCB010000135.1:0-2952 GCA_045614005.1 Clostridia bacterium | reverse complement strand
ACCCTGATGTGTTTCGCCGTCCTCCCCTGTAAGACCTGCGTGTCCTACCGCAAATACAACATGCAGATTCTGCAAACATACATCGTGTATCATCTGGTCGTATGCTCTCTGCAAGAATGTAGAATAAAGGCATACCACGGGAACACATCCGCCCTTTGCCAATCCTGCCGCCATGGTAACAGCATGCTCCTCGGCAATTCCTACATCAAAAAATCTATCGGGAAATTCTTTTGAAAACTCAAGCAGTCCGCACCCCGATGCCATTGCCGCAGTAATTGCAACAAGCTTGTCATTATCGTGTGCCAGATTTTTTATAACTGCCGAAAAAACATCATCGTAGCTTATATCCTTGGGCGAAAGTCTTGAAGTATTACTGCTTACGCCATGGAATTTGCTCGGATTTGTTTCTGCTTTGTCATATCCCAGACCTTTTTTTGTAAAGGTGTGAATTATTACAGGACCAGCTACTTTTTTTGCCCTTTCCAGAGCTTTGGCAACCTCCATACAATCGTTGCCGTCTATTATACCCATATACGAAATTCCAAGCTGTTCAAAAAGCGGTTGAGCAATGGCAGCATACTTTAATTTATCCTTCAATGAACGTATGATATTTCCTGTGCCCTTACCTACTTTGCCGAATTTATCCAAAAATCCCTGAACCTTGCTCTTGGTGTTTAAATACCTCGGAGCAAATCTCAGCTTGGAAAGATGTGAAGAGAGACCTCCCACATTTTTGTCTATGGACATTTCGTTGTCATTTAATATGATTATAACCTTGGTATGATTGAGTCCTACATCATTCAGAGCTTCAAAATTCATACCGCACGCAAGTGCACCATCACCTACAAAGGCTATGATGTGCT
The DNA here is from genome assembly GCA_045614005.1 of Clostridia bacterium. Taxonomy (GTDB): domain Bacteria; phylum Bacillota; class Clostridia; order UMGS1810; family UMGS1810; genus RGIG8748. The sequence continues at coordinate 2,089 of JAZLCB010000135.1, read as the reverse complement.
CGTCTGTACCGCACAGATCTCTGGCTCTTGCCATACCTACGGCGGCGGATACAGATGTACCTGCATGTCCCACATCGAAAAAGTCGTATTCACTCTCCGATGTACGGGGAAATCCTGAGATACCTCCAAGATGCCTAAGTGCCGAAAAGCCTTCCATTCTGCCGGTTAACATCTTGTACACATAACACTGGTGTCCTACATCGAAAATCACCTTATCCTTGGGGAAATCAAAGCACTTGAACATAGCAAGAATAAGCTCTACCACACCAAGATTGGACGCAAGGTGTCCTCCGCAGTTCAAAACATTTTCCACAAGAAACTCACGGATTTCTGCCGAGAGTTCTGTGATTTCTTCGTTATTCATTTTTTTGATTTCATCGGGTGAATTAATCTTCTTAAGTAAAGACATTTTATCTATCCTCTAACATATGCCAAAGATTCTTATTAAAAGAGAAAATCCAAAAGTCCTTTTATAAATTCGCTGTTTGGATACTTCTCTATAATTTCTTTTGAAGCATTTGCATAAAAATCAAGTTTAGCTTTTGCGTTGTCACGACCTAAGGTGTTTATAAAATTGGGGCTGTTCTGCGATTCTGCCTTATCCTCTTCTTCGTCTTCAAAATCGTCGCGAATCTGAAAGGCTATGCCGAGGTTATAGGCAAATTTTTTGAGCTCCTCCACAGTTTCTTCGCTTGCACCTGCCACATATGCCGCAGATTCAACACTTGTTATCATAAGTGCCATTGTCTTTTGCTCTATAAGGCGGATGAGCTTCTCCTCGGTAGCGTACTCGGATGCCATAAGCTCTATATCTCTTACCTGACCGTTTATCATGCCATGAACACCGCAGGCTCTGCCTACAGAAGCCATTGCCTTAAGCTCGCTTACTCCACCATCCATACACGCTTGTGTCATTACTTCAAAAGCGGTGTTTAAGAGTGCATCGCCTGCAAGAAGTGCAATAGCCTCGCCATACTTCTTGTGACAGCTCGGAAGTCCGCGTCTTAAATCGGCATTGTCCATGCAAGGAAGGTCGTCATGCACAAGCGAAAAGGCATGTATCATCTCTATTGCCGCCGCAAACGGGAGTGCTTTCCGGGCATTTCCTGTAAGCATTCTTGCAGTTTCCATACATAAAACGGAACGGATTCTTTTGCCTCCATTGAACACGGAATATTCCATAGAATCCTTAAGCACATCTTCACAATCGGCATAATCCTTTAAAGCTGTGTGAATATAATCGTCTACTTCATGTATTCTTTTTTCGTATTCTGCATAAAAATCATTCATCTTTAACATCGGCAGTATATTCTGCCTCTCCTTTTTGAGTTAAAAGTGTTATCTTCTGCTGTGCATCATCTATCATTTTAAGACACTCATCGGAAAGCTTAACGCCCTTTTCGAACATTCCTATACATTCATCAAGAGGCGCATTTCCGCTTTCGAGCTCCGATATGAGTGTTTCAAGCTCTTTTAAATTCTGTTCAAAACTATTCTTTTTTGCCGCCATGTGTGCTACCTCCAACTACACATTTTATGTCACCGTCGGTAACGGTTACAACTATTTCATCATTGGGTTTTACATCCGAAACCTTTTTTACAAGTGCTCCGTCTTTTGTAACCTTGGCAAATCCTCTTGAAAGTGTCGCTACGGGATTTAGTGCCGTGAGTTTATACGAAAGTTCTTTTAAAAGATTGAATCGGCTTTCTATACCCTTTTCGTAAGCGTACTTTAAATCCTTTACCGCCAAATCGAGAATCTGCGCCTTGTTTTCTATAAGTCGCATGGGATTTTTCATAGCTACCGACGCCATGCATACATCAAGCTCGCGTCTTTTGGATGTTACAAGTGATGTGAGTGCTCTTGTTATACGTGATTCGCAATCCGAAAGGTATGCTTTTATCTTAGTGATATCGGGTGTTGCAAGCTCTGCTGCCGCAGACGGTGTAGGCGCTCTGAGATCTGCTACAAAATCTATAATGGTATAGTCTGTTTCGTGACCTACGGCGGATATTACAGGTATGCGCGAATTATATACGCTAAGTGCAACTTCGCGTTCGTTAAATGCCCACAAATCCTCTATAGAGC
>JAZLCB010000134.1:0-1312 GCA_045614005.1 Clostridia bacterium | reverse complement strand
GCGCTGCTGTAGTTTGTAGAGTTGGACATCGCGATATTCATGGTAACAGACTCGGTAGTACCAATATTCTTTACAGGAAGTACAAACACATAGTTATTTCCTACAATAAGCTTCTGAGTGCTTGCAAACGCGTTGCCGTCTTTTTTGACAATAGTACCTGCCAGTCTTCCGTAGTACGCTCTCTGTGCTGCACCTATTGCGCTTTCTATAACAATATCTTTTTGCGCGGTAAAGCCATAAGCATTATAGCCATCAGCATAAGCTCTCTTTACATATCCGGAGGTGTTGTCGCTGGCAATACCATTTGCACTGCCCGGGTTTAAAAACAAGTTGTCCGGCATTGCCTCCGGTACGTAGTCACTGTAATCTTCTGCCATTGCTATGCTTGGCATAACAAACATGCTCAAAACAAGAGCAAAGATTACTACCACTGACAAAATTCTTTTTTTCATTTGGTACATCCCTTTCTTTATTTTATTTCTTCTTTCTTGCTATATGGTTTAAGTGTTTTATCCCATACATATACTATACATTTTTCAACCTCAGAAGTTATGTTTTCAAACACACACGAAATATCATTTGAAACATTCACTGCAAGTGTCTTGTCGGTAAACTTTGAAGCTATGAAATTGTCATCGCTGCCGTATATAGCCACAAATATTCGTGCATCAACAGGCGCTTCGTATGCATAATTTGTAATTTTTGCATTGAATGTAACAGTTGTATCATTTGAAGTCAAACTCACATCCGAATAGCTGAAGTTACATAAACTAAAGCTCTGAGGTGACGAGCACTCCCATGTGGAAGTAAGCTCTCTGGACTTGTTTACAGCTTCTACCTTCCAATAATAAGTGCCCTCTTCCAAGGTACCATCTACAGGAAGTACATTTGCAAATGTTACCTCTTTAAGAACTACATCTGTAAATGTGCTGTCCTTGGCTACTGTTACCACATACTCTGTTGCTCCAAAGGATTCGTCCCAATAGAGCTCGAACTCTTTGCCGTACACTTTTGTGTTATTAAATGGATAGATAAGACCAAAGGCGGAAGCTTCGTCACCCAAAGTGATGTCATTTTTCAATCCGATTGAGTCTATATCATAATCCGTACTAACAAGTCCCGGTATAAGATTTGATATTGCCGAACCCTTTACAATTCTGAAATCCTGATTTTGCGGATCGCTGAATGAATTCAAGGAATTCAGTACAAGGTTACTGCCCTGCTGACCTAATACATCGAGCTCCGAAAGTTCGGACGCAGAATAGCTTTTGCCGATATCGGAATAGAGCTGTTCCTGATAACCCATGACAGG
>JAZLCB010000133.1:0-3756 GCA_045614005.1 Clostridia bacterium | reverse complement strand
TGCCCTGAGGTTTATTAATTACGAGCAAATGCTCATCTTCGTATACGATATCAAGCGGTATGTTTTCTGCTTTTATATCAAGAACTTCAGGTTCGGGTACGGAAAGCACAACACAATCTCCGCACTTTACCTTGTACGAGGATTTTGCAGGTGCACCGTTTACTGTTGCATTACCTTCGTCTATTAACTTTTGTATTTGCGAACGGGGCATATCGTCTATCTTGATAAATTTGTCAAGACGAACTCCGCTTTCACTGCTTATAAATTCGTGTTTAGTCATTTGTCATCAACTTTCTCAGGTTCTTTGTATATAAAGAGAATGTATACGCACATAAGTATTGCACCTACCACAACAAAGCAGTCTGCAACATTGAATACGGGGTAATCTATAAATGTTACTTCAAGCATATCTACCACGTATCCTAAAAATATGCGGTCTATCATATTGCCGAGTGCTCCCGAGAGAAGGAGACACAGCGAGGTGTTTATCACTTTGCCTTGCGGATTGTATCTGCGCTTGTACCATACCATTGCTATTATAGCGGCAATGGTTGCAACTATAAATACCCAACGCGCATTCTGAAGTATTCCAAAAGCGGCACCTTTGTTTTCTACATATGTAAAGCTGAATATTCCTTCAATTACAGCCACAGTAGAAACTGGCTTTAAATATTTGACTGTCAAAAACTTTGTAAGCTGATCTGCCAATATGAGTAGGACAGTAACTATATAAAAAAGCATCAGGACTCTCCTTTATAGTAATAGGTTGCATCAAAAAATTGGTGCAACCTATTATTGTTCTTATTTATTAACTGTGTCGATTACTTTCTGTATAGCTTCTTCGACTGTAAGTTCAATTACATCGCCGCCACTACGCTCTTTGTATTCCACAATGCCTTCGCCTATCTTTTTACCTACGGTAATTCTTAAAGGAATACCTATAAGCTCAGCATCGTTGAATTTAACGCCTGCACGCTCATTTCTGTCGTCGATTATTGTTTCTATACCTGCCTTGCAAAGCTTTGCGTAGATGTCTTCGGCTATTTCTCTCTGTGCATCGTCTTTAACATTTACAGGAACAACAATAGCCTGATAGGGAGCAACGCTCATGGGCCAGATGATTCCGTTTTCATCGGAGTTCTGTTCAATTATTGCTGCAAGACATCTCGATACGCCTATACCGTAGCAACCCATTATCGGAACCTGTTCCTTGCCGTTTTCGTCGAGGAATGTGCAGTCCATGGATTTGGAGTACTTTGTTCCGAGTTTGAATATATGACCTACTTCTATACCACGGCATGTCTTTATCTTTTCTGCCTTACAGATGGGGCAGAGGTCGCCTTCTTCTATATTGCGGAAGTCGCCGATTACAGTAGGTGTAAAGTCTCTGTCTATATTTACATTTTCGAGATGGTAGTCGGTTTCGTTAGCGCCAACTATCATGTTTCTCATAGCAGCTACTTCATGGTCTACAAATACATCAATCTTAAGTCCTACAGGACCTGCAAAACCAGCCTTTGCATTTGTTATTTCCATAAGGTCATCAAGGGGAGCAAGGTCAAATTCTATAGCGCCGCCAAGAGCGTTGATAACCTTTGTGTCGTTAACTTCGCGGTCACCTCTAACCATTACAGCTACAAACTTATCATCCGCCTTGTAGATAATGGTTTTTGCAAAGTCCTGAGCTGTTTTGCCGAGGAAGTTTGTTACATCTTCTATAGTACCTGCATTAGGTGTATGTACTTTATTAACTTCTGCCATAGGAGCATCCGAAGCGGTTTCGGGAGCTATGCAGATAGCCTTTTCTTCGTTTGCGCAGTAATTACACTTTTCGCAGTATGCAATAGTATCTTCGCCAATATCGGATTTAACCATAAATTCCTGCGAACCGCTACCGCCCATAGCACCGGAGTCGGCATCTACTATGAGGTAATCAAGTTGCATTTCGTCGAAGATTTCCTTGTATGCATCGTACATATTCTTGTACGAGATATCAAGGCCTGCTTCATCTCTATCGAAGCTGTATGCATCTTTCATTATGAATTCGCGACTTCTTACTACGCCAAAGCGAGGTCTTCTTTCGTCGCGGTACTTTGTCTGTATCTGATAGAGTGTAACAGGAAGCTGTTTGTAGGAACGGATATTAGCCTTAACAGTATCTGTAAAGATTTCCTCGTGTGTAGGTCCAAGGCAAAAATCTCTGTCGTTTCTGTCCTTAAGACGGAACATTTCAGGTCCGAACACTTCCCATCTGCCGGAAACTTCAAACATTTCCTTAGGAAGAAGGGCAGACATAAGAAGCTCCTGTGCATCGTGGCGGTCCATGCCTTCGCGGATGATTCTTTCTACATTGCGAAGAACCTTAAGTCCGAGTGGCAGATAACCATATACGCCCGAAGCGAGCTTACGAATAAGACCTGCACGGAGCATGAGCTGATGGCTCGGAATTTCCGCTTCTGCAGGTACTTCTCTTAAAGTAGGTAATAAATATTTGGATAATCTCATTTTGCATATTCCTCTCGTGTGTTTAAACATATAGAAATATTATACTCCAATATAATGTAAGTTTCAAGCCTTTTTGGCTAAAAAATTAAACAAATAAAAACCCCTCCGTGTAAGGAGGGGTAAAAAGTACTGATGTTATTCTTCTATTTCTGCGTTGTTGTATGCCTCGATAACCTTAGCTTCGATGAACTGTCTGAATTCGAAGTTGATGGGGTGTGCTACATCTTTGAAAGTGCCGTCTTTTAATCTTTTGTTCGGCATAGCAATGAACACCTTGTCTTCGTTCTCGATAACCTTGATGTCGTGAACAGCAAAGCAATCGTCAAATGTAACGGATGCTATAGCTTTCATCTTGCTTTCGGTTTCAAACTTTTTGATTTTGATACTTGTGATTTCCATACTGTATTCTTCCTTTCAAGTAATGAGAAACTCATACATAATGCTATTATAATTAGTATGTATGTTTTTGTCAAGTTTTAGCATTATTGGTAAAATAATTTTATAAATTTTACACAAAAAAGCCTATATTTTTTTGTGTTTAATAACGATACAAAAAATAATGTGTTTTTTACAAAAAATGGGTAGTATTTTTTGCGTTTGTGTGTTAAAATAAAATTATATTAATATGAAAGGAAATTACCATGTCGGATATCATAAAAAAACAGATAAATAATGCAGTAACACTCTATTATATTCCCGATACAAAATATAAGACAGTATCTGCAAGTGCATATTTAAACAGAAAATTAAAAAAGAGCGAGGCTACTACAAATGCTCTTATTTCCAAGCTTCTTACACACGGAACAGAAAGCCACCCCGATATGTATAAGCTAAGCATATATGCTGATGAACTTTACGGAACACTTTATGATGTAAATATAACAAAAAAAGCATATGTGCAGAGCATTGTGTCTTCAGTTAACTTCCTTGCGGATGAATACACAGATGAGCAGATTGCAAAGCAAAGCATGACACTTATGCTTGATATGCTTTTTAAACCTCATCTTGAAAATGGTCTTTTCCCCGAAGATGCGGTAAAGATTGAAAAGCAGAATCTTAAAGACGATATCGAAGGTCTTATAAACGATAAACGCTCATACGCAAACTTCCGCTGTATAGAAGAAATGTGCAAGGGCGACGAAAACTCCATTTTTGAATTCGGATATCTTGAAGATCTCGACAAGATAGATGTTAAATCCGTTTCCGAGCATTACAAGGATATTATCACAAAGAGCTCACTCGATATATTTG
>JAZLCB010000132.1:0-3896 GCA_045614005.1 Clostridia bacterium | reverse complement strand
TACCTGCAATCTGGGTGGTAAATGTCTTTTTCATATTGGTTTTCCTCCTTGTTTTTTTACAAGCAGAAAAGCTTCCATCAGCAGTTAAATACAAGCTCTTTTTACAAAAAGCGCATATTTAACTGCTAATTACCGACAGATTTTCCGCTTGTTTATAATAATTGAAATATGCAAAACAGGCAAAGAGGACCAAATCCTCTTTGCCCGATTTGAAACTACTTTCTGATGTTAAGTCTTGCAATAAGAGAACGGTATCTTTCGATATCTATCTTTGCAAGATAGTTGAGAAGGCCTCTTCTCTTACCAACCATCATAAGAAGACCTCTTCTGGAATGGTGGTCCTTCATGTTGGACTTAAGGTGTTCTGTAAGGTGGTTGATGCGGTGTGTAAGGATAGCAACCTGTACTTCGGGAGAACCTGTATCACCCTCGTGAGTAGCATATTCCTTAATGATAGCCTGCTTTGTTTCCTTTAACATTGGTATTTCCTCCTTTTAAATTCGCCATATAGGCTTTATAATCGCCACAATACGAAGGCAAGGTTGGAGAATCCAAAACCTTAGTATCGGGCTGACAACTATGATATTATATCACAAGATTTTTGGCTTGTAAATACTTTTTTGAAAAAAATTTATTTCTTCCATGCCTGGGGTGAAAACAGCACAAGCATCGGGAAGATTTCGAGTCTGCCGATTAACATATCGAGTGTAAGTACGATAGTAGAAAAATCGGAATAACCCGAGAAATTCTGTGTAGGTCCAACTCCTGCAAAACCGGGGCCGATGTTATTTATGGTAGCGGCAACCGCGGTAAAATTGGTGGTAAAGTCCATATTGTCTATGCTTATTGCAAGAAGCGAAAAAGCAAATATAACAAGATATGATACCATAAATACATTTACCGCACGCACGGTTTCGTGTTCTATGTTTCTGCCGTCCATCTTGACCTTGTGAGTACTCTTGGGGTGAGAGGCTATCTTGATTTCCTTGACAATACTCTTTAAAAGAATAAGTATTCTGGAAACCTTGATACCGCCACCCGTACTTCCTGCACAAGCTCCTATAAACATAAGTACAAAAAGTATGGTTTTTGAAAGCTCGGGCCAAAGGTCAAAATCGCAGGTAGCATAGCCTGTTGTGGTAATAATAGAACCAACCTGAAAAGCTCCGTGCTTGAGCGACTCGCCAAAACCGCCGAAAAGATGCAGACAGTTGAAGCTTATTACAAGAATCGAAACAACTATAATGCCAAGATATGCCCACACTTCCGAAAAACGAAAAGCAATAGAGAACTTACGCATGATTATAAGATAATAAACCGTGAAGTTTATTCCGCATGCTATCATAAACACGGTAACTACAATCTGTATATACGACGAATAATCCGCAAGGCTTGAATTGCGAATACCAAAACCACCTGTACCAACAGTACCGAAGGTAGTGCAAAGAGCCTCAAAGAGATCCATTCCGCCAAAAAGCAAAAATACAACTTCAAGAACGGTTATGCCAAAGTATATGGTATAGAGGATCTTGGCGGTAGAACGCACCTTGGGAACAAGCTTGCCTACAGAGGGACCTGTGCTTTCTGCCTTCATAAGATACATGTTGCTTCCGCCCGAAAGCGGAAGAAGCGCAACAAGAAATACCACAACACCCATACCGCCTAACCAATGGGTAAAACTGCGCCAGAATAAGATTGATTTCGGCACAATTTCCACATCTTTTAATATGGTAGCTCCTGTGGTTGTAAATCCCGATGCGGTTTCAAAAAAAGCATCTGTAAAGCTCGGTATTACTCCCGATATAATAAACGGAAGAGCACCAAACAAGCTAAGTGCAATCCAACTTAGTGCAACGGTAGCAAAACCCTCTCTGGAATAGAGCTTTTTCTCTTGGGGTTTTATGAGCGAAAGCGGTATTCCGACTGCAAGGCAGACTGCAATAGAAATTATAAAGCTAAGGTATTGTCCGTCTTTTAAAATAAGCGAACAAGCCAAAGATAACAGCATGGCAATACCCTCAAAGCTTATTACCCTGCCGATTGTATGGGCAACTAACTTAATGTTCATCTTTTACGCTCCCAAAAAATCTTTTATGTCCTTGACAGACTGCATAGTAGTAACAACAATTACAGAGTCTCCCGGCAAAATGGTATCTTTACCACGGGGGATTATAATCTTGCCTTGTCTTGTGATACAAGCAACAAGTACATTCTTCTTAAGATTAAGTTCCATAAGTGTTTTGCCTGCAAACGGATTATCCTCGTCTACAGCAAACTCGAGTGCTTCAGCCTTGCCGTCAAGTATAAGGTGAAGTGTCTGCATGTTGCCGCCGACACTTTTCTCCTTGGCTCGTACAAAACGCACGATGTTTTCTGCGGCAATGTTGCTCGGATTTATTATTGTATCAAGACCGAGTGAACCTATAACGCTGTCATAGGCTATTCTGTTTATCTTGGTTACGCTTTTGCCGTTTGTCTTGGTAGCTGCAAAAAGCGAAAGCATGATGTTTTCTTCATCTATATCCGTAAGAGTAACAACCGACTCATATCTGGACAATCCTTCTTCGTTCAGAAGGTCTATATCTGTGCCGTCACCGTTTATTATGCTTGCCTTAGGCAGAAGTGTGCACAGTTCCTCACATCTTGCAGGCTTCTTTTCCACTATTTTTACCTTTATTCCCGACATCATAAGAAGAGAAGAAAGATAATATGCAGTATCGCTTCCGCCTATTATGAGGCAATCTTTTACGCTGTTTGTCTTGACACCTATCTTTTTGAAAAAGTCTACCGCATTCTGAGGAGTGGATACAAGGCTTACAAGGTCGCCCGATTTTAATATAAAATCACCACCGGGGATAAACACCTTGTCGCCTCTTTCTACACCGCATATTAATATATCGGTGCTTAAATTTCTGCCTATATCGGCAATTCTCATATCACTTATGGGCGATTTTTCCTGAATACGGAATTTTAGAATTTCTACTCTGCCTTTTGAGAATGTGTCTATCTGTATTGCCGAAGGGAATCTCAAAACCCTGGCGATTTCTCTTGCGGTAGCCATTTGGGTATTGAGTGTAAGTGTAAGACCCAAATCGTCCTTAAAGAGATCCAGAGACTTACTGTATTCCACCTTGCGGATACGGGCGATGGTTTCGCAGTTACCCGACTTTTTGGCTATAAGGCAAGAAAGAAGATTGATTTCGTCCGAGCCTGTAACGGCAATAAGGAGGTCGGCATCCTTTACTCCTGCATCGGAGAGCACCTCTGCATCGGAACCGCTTCCCACAACGCCCATTATATCAAATTCATTTACTATGTCTCTTAATCGCTCGGGTCTTATATCTACGAGTGTAACCTCGTGACCTTCTTCGCAACTTAAAAGTTCAGCGAGCTTCTGCCCTATTTTACCTGCTCCTACAACTATAATTTTCAAAGAATTTCACCTCTTATGCTATAAGGTACAAAGTCCTTACCATTAAATATCATTATATATTTAAATCCGTAGCTGTCCAAAAGTTCAAAGCTCTCTTTAAAATAAACATCAAGATGCTCTGCACTGTGGCAATCTGATCCTACTGTAAAAGAAAGACCGAGATTTTTAATTTCTTTTATTATAAAATCCTGCGGATATGGTGCTTTTCTGCCTGTTCGTGCTATTGCACCCGTGTTTAGTTCAAACACCTTGTTCTTTTCGGCTATGGCATGGAGTGCCTCGAGTGCGTAGCTTCTGTACTTGGGACTTTCGGTATCGAAAAGGCGAATGTTGTCGTGATTGCGCGTAATTACATCAAAGTGTCCTATGATATCAAATCTCTTTTTACTGCAATGCTCTGCAAATGTGCGGTAATACTCCCTGCACATCATAAGCTCATCACCGCCGAAGTAGTTGTCTATGG
>JAZLCB010000131.1:0-2258 GCA_045614005.1 Clostridia bacterium | reverse complement strand
CCAAGTGCGTTGTTAAATACGATAACGATGCTCTAATAGCTACACTCGATGAATTTGTAGGATATATTTTAACTCTTTCTGAGGAGTTTGGTGTACCTGCAGATGAAGAAATTCCTTCGTTTGAGGGCTTAACCCTCCTTGGTGACAAGGGTATCACCATTACATACAACTTAAAGGGCACGAAGATGGGCAGTATAGATATGAAAGCAGACTTTGCGATAAATATTTCGGAAATCTATACTAAGTTTTCGGGTGAAGAGTGGCCCTACGAAACAGAGGGCAAGCTTGAATTTGAATTCAAATCCAAAGAAGACATTTCCAAGCTTGGCACTACCAAACCCGTGTTTCCCGAATTTACCGAAGAAAACAGTTTCTCTATAGTAGAAGAATTCTTCGGAAGCTTCGGAGCGGTTTTAGACCCCGAAGGCTACTACGAAGATGTATATGTTCGCCGTTATGCACGCTGCTGGGATACACCCGAGATAGTTAAAGACGGTGTGTACTTTGCTCCCTTGAAGGAACTTGTGGAATATGCATACGAAAACTGCTCAGAGGTGATTTATGCCGAAGATGGTGTTAAGGTAATTCTTTCTGCACCCGAAATGCCCCAAAAAGAGCTTGTGTTTGCTATAGGTGATACTGCTGTGTCGGTTACAGATGTTGAGAGCGGAGAGGTTAGTGTATATACCGTAAGCGGAGCAACCCTTATGAAAGACGGTATAATATATGTAAGCACAGATTTCTTTGAAAAATGTCTGGGTTGGACTCTTGTAGATGTAACAAAAGATGTATTGTCCCAAACTATGTCTTATGAGTACGAAACAGGATACTACAACGATGATTATTACGAAGATATGGCTTATGTAGCCGGCTATGCTTATTGGAATAATGTAGCTCAGGTTTCCGAGGGCGATGTGTATTTAGTTCCTCTTAGAAGCATGATAGAAGATGCATATGTTAATTGCTCAGAAATTACATATGACAATGGCAATATTACAATTATTCTTTCCGACCCCGAAGCACAGGTAGTAAAGCTTACACTTAGTATAGGCGACAATAAAGTGCTTGTAACAAGCGAGGGTAGTGAGGAGGTTGTATACACTACATATGCCGCACACAGAATGGTAGACGGAATGGTGTTTGTAAGTACGGATTTCTTTGAAAAATGTCTGGGCTGGACCATGTCGGAAATGTCTTTGAATGTATTGGAAAATACTTTATCCTGCGGATATAATACAGGAAAATGGGATTACTGATATAATCTATCACATAAAAAAGACTGCGTTTTACGCAGTCTTTTTTGTTTGAATATATTTTTAATAAAAAACTATTTGCAAAATTTAAAAAATATGGTATACTATCACTTAGTGTGAAAAAGTATGCCAAGAGGTGAATGGTATGAAAAAAATAGGATTTGATAACGAAAAATATCTTACTATGCAATCCGAGCAGATAAGAGAGCGCATTGCTTTCTTTGGTGGTAAGCTCTACCTTGAATTCGGAGGCAAGCTCTTTGATGATTATCATGCATCAAGAGTTCTTCCCGGTTTTGCTCCCGACAGCAAAATCCGTATGCTTCAGCAGCTTAAAGACGATATGGAAATCGTCATTACCATCAATTCTGAGGATATAGAAGCAAACAAAATAAGAGGCGACCTCGGTATCACCTATGGCGAAGATGTATTAAGACTTATAGACACATTCCGCGAGATGGATCTCTATGTAGGTTGCGTAGTGCTTACAAGATATTCAGGTCAGACTGCATCAAATGCATTTTTAAAACAACTCTCGGCACTTGGTATCCGTTGCTATTGCCACTACACCATAGCAGGTTATCCGTCTGATGTTCAGCACATTGTAAGTGATGATGGACTCGGCAAAAACGATTATATAGAAACAAGCCGTCCGCTTGTTGTAGTTACAGCTCCCGGACCCGGTAGCGGTAAGATGGCTACTTGCTTAAGTCAGCTTTATCATGACTACAAGAGAGGCATACGCTCGGGCTATGCAAAGTTTGAAACATTCCCTGTTTGGAACATACCTTTAAAGCACCCTGTAAACTTAGCATACGAAGCTGCAACAGCAGATTTAAACGATGTAAATATGATAGACCCCTTCCATCTGGAAGCATATGGACAAACCGCAGTAAACTACAACAGAGATGTAGAAATCTTCCCTGTGTTAAATACTATATTCAAGATGATTCTTGGCGAATCGCCGTATAAGTCGCCTACAGATATGGGTGTTAATATGGCAGG
>JAZLCB010000130.1:0-1275 GCA_045614005.1 Clostridia bacterium | reverse complement strand
TTGAGGTAGAGGACTTTACAGGCAGGCAGACAATATATGTGTTTTACAAAGCTAAGCCGCATGTAAGGGAATTTGTAGAATACATAAAAAATTTTGGGATGTAAAATAAGAATACCATAAATATCCGCGTGAAACTATCGCGTGGCTTTCTTTATACAAAAGGGGACTGTAAATTAATTTTTTGAATTAATTTACAGTCCCTTTCTTATGTTGTATATTAAATAAACTGAAGGTAAAAATTTCGGTATTTTAACATTTGCCGTTTCCGTACTTTTGTATTACGCAAACACATCGCCCGAAAGGTATCGGCAGCCCGAATCGGGGAGAATGACTACTATATTCTTGCCCTTGTTTTCTTCCCTTTGTGCAAGCTCCATAGCCGCGCAAAGTGCCGCACCTGAGGATATACCCACAAGAAGCCCCTCTTTTTGTGCAACAAGGCGTGTGTATTTGTATGCATCATCGTCCGACACACGGATTACCTCGTCTATTATATCCGTATCGGTGATCTCTGTTACAAAGCCTGCACCTATGCCCTGAAGCTTGTGTGCGCCTGCCGTACCGCCCGAAAGAACTGCGGAGTTACACGGCTCTACAGCCACGATTTTTGTATCGGCGTTCTTTTCTTTAAGAAACTTGCCTGTACCGCTTAGTGTACCGCCTGTTCCCACACCTGCTACAAATATATCCACCTTGCCGTTCATATCTTCGTATATCTCAGGGCCTGTAGTGTCGTAGTGCGCCTTGGGATTGGCAGGGTTTACAAACTGACCTGCTATTATGCTTCCCTCGGTTTTCTTTTGTATTTCTTCGGCAAGCTCTATTGCTCCTGCCATGCCCTTTGTACCGTCGGAAAGGACAACCTCTGCGCCGTATGCTTTCATAAGGGATATTCTTTCCTTGCTCATGGTATCGGGCATTACTATTACTACCTTATACCCTCGTACCGCACCAACACACGCAAGACCTATGCCTGTGTTTCCGCTTGTGGGTTCTATAATTACAGAGCCTTTTTTGATGATGCCTCTCTTTTCAAAATCGTCTATCATGGCTTTTGCCACTCTATCCTTTACACTTCCTGCAGGATTGAAAAACTCTATCTTGGCAAATAGCTTTGCCCCGTCTTCCATATTTGTAAGCTCCATAATGGGAGTTCTTCCTATAAGTTCGTCTACAGATTTATATATCATGATACTTCCCCCATAAACTTGTTTTGCCAATTATATAAAAGATTATTTATATTGTCAATACTATTGTCTGTTTTTTAAAGTTTTT
>JAZLCB010000129.1:0-2583 GCA_045614005.1 Clostridia bacterium | reverse complement strand
ACAGTATTGTCTTATAATGGTTGCAGAGGGTATTTCTTCTCCCACAGGAGATAAATCGGGTGTTACTACAGATCTTTCGCCCGATGGATTCAAGTTCAAGGGAGCAGGTGAAGCTATTGCAAGTGCCGTACAGGAAATTCTCAATAACGACAGAGACGAAAACGGCTATGCAATAAGCGAAACCATAATGGATGTAGAAGCAAGATGCTCAGTTTTGGGTCATATTCAGCGTGGCGGTACTCCTACAGCATACGACAGAATTCTGTGCTCCAGATACGGCAAAAAGGCTGTAGAAGCACTTGTAGACGGTGACCACGCTCACATGGTTGCGCTAAGAGGTTCTACACTTGTTACAGTTCCTCTCGAAGAGGTAATCCCCACAGACGATATGGATTCCAACTTCCGCCCCGTAGATGTTAACGGTGAGTTTGTAGAGCTTGCAAGAACTCTCGGAATCAGTTTTGGCGATGAATAAGAATTTATAAGGAGACACATATGGAAAGATACATGGAAGTATACAACAGTTGGTGCGAAAATGTCACAGATGCAGAAATCTTATCCGAGCTCAAAACACTCGATGATAGCGAAATCAAAGAGAAGTTCTACAAGGATCTTGAATTTGGCACTGGCGGTCTTCGCGGTATAATAGCCACAGGCACAAACTGCATGAACATATACATGGTCCGCAAGGCTACACAGGGTCTTTGTGAGGATATTATAAACGAAAAACTTCAGGATAAGGGCGTAGCCGTTTCCTACGATTCCAGACACAAATCCTATGAATTTGCGTGGGAGAGTGCCAAGGTGCTTGCCGCCAATGGTATTAAGGCATATATTTTTGATTCTCTGCGTCCTACACCCGAGCTTTCGTTTGCGGTACGCTATCTCGGCTGTGCCAGAGGTATCATGATAACTGCAAGCCACAATCCCAAGGAATACAACGGCTACAAAGCATACGGAATAGATGGCGGACAGCTTCCGCCCGAATCTGCCGATTATGTGGCTTCTATCATTTCCAAAACAGATACCTTTACAGGTGTCAAGGTTATGGACGAAGATACAGCCAAGGCAAACGGACTTATAGAAGTTATAGGAAGCGAAGTTGACAACGCTTACTACGAAAGCGTTCTTAAGCAATCTGTAAACAGTGAAGCCATAAAAACTCTCGGTAATGATTTTAGTGTAATATATTCGCCTTTCCACGGTACAGGCAATATACCCGTAAGAGAAATCTTAAAAAGAATCGGTTGCACAAATGTCCGTATAGTAAAAGAGCAGGAGATGCCCGACCCCGATTTTTCCACCGTTAAATCTCCCAACCCTGAGGAAAAGGCAGGATTCTATCTTGCAATAGAAATGGCAAATAAAGAAAGTGCCGATATTATCTTTGCTACCGACCCCGACGGAGACAGAATAGGTGTAATAGTAAAGGATGCTTCGGGAGATTATATTCCCTTAAACGGCAATCAGATAGGCGTACTTTTAAGTGAATTTATAATGCGTAATAAAAAACTTAAGGGTACTCTCCCTGCAAACGGTGCGGTTATAAAAACCATAGTAACAACCGATATGATAAAACCTGTTGCAAAAGATTACGGCATCACCGTATATGATGTTCTTACAGGATTCAAATTCATAGGCGAAAAGATAAAGCAGTTTGAAGACGGTGTGTTAGACAATGAATATGTATTCGGGTTTGAAGAGAGCTACGGCTATCTTGCAGGTACATATTGTCGCGACAAGGATGCCGTACTTGCTGCAATGCTCGTAACCGAAATGGCTGCAGACTACAAGACAAAGGGCATGACACTCTATGATGGTCTTACAGCACTTTACGAAAGATACGGCTTCTACATAGAGGATTTAAAAACCTATACCTTCTCAGGTTTAGATGGGGTAGAAAAGATGAAATCCATTATGGAAAGCTTCCGTCAGAATCCACCTTCGATTTTAGGCGGATTAAAGGTGCAAAAGCTTTGGGATGTTTCTAAGAATACCAAAACAGATATTGCATCGGGCAAGGTAGAAGAGCTCGGACTTCCTAAATCAAATGTACTAAAATTCGAACTTGAAGGCGGTTCATGGATAGCGGTTCGCCCCTCGGGTACAGAACCCAAAATCAAGTTTTATTTTGCTTCTTGTGCCGATAGTCTTGTGCTTGCAGAGGAAAGAAAGGCTAATTTTATGCAAGATATGGAAAAATTAATGTAAATTAGTAAAAATAATGCTTGCATTTTGAAAAAAGCTGTGTTATAATGATTTAGTCATAAAATCGAGAATAATGAAGTAGAGGTGAACATAAATGAAACAGGATATACATCCCGATTACAAAGCAACAGTAATCAAGTGTGCTTGTGGTGCTACTTTTGAAACAGGTTCAACAAAAGAAAACATCAATGTTGAAATCTGCTCTAAGTGTCATCCTTTCTACACAGGTAAGCAGAAGTTGGTAGATACCGGCGGACGTGTTGATAAGTTCAACAAGAGATATGGTTTGAAGTAAGTCGATTAACAGGGCTGTCTCGTAAGAGACAGCCTTTTTAACATGTAAAAATGTATGTGCCAGGCAAGGTGGGTGTTTTC
>JAZLCB010000128.1:0-3036 GCA_045614005.1 Clostridia bacterium | reverse complement strand
CTTCATATTGCCTCAAGTTTGACGGTGCTTCCCTTTCTGACCTTATGGTATCGGAAGAGGAAATAAAAGAAGCGGTAGATAGCGTAGAGCCCGAATTCTTACGCATATTAAAAACCGCGGCAGAAAACATCCGCACATTCCACGAAAAGCAGGTTCGCACAAGCTTTATCATAAACGACAAAGACGGCATCGTTATGGGACAAAAGGTAACTCCCGTAGATGTGGCAGGTCTTTATGTACCCGGTGGTACAGCGGCATACCCCTCCACCGTTCTTATGGATGCAATTCCTGCCAAGATTGCAGGTGTAAAGAACCTTGTAATGGTAACACCCCCTAATAAAGAGGGTAAGATTAACCCCGTAATCCTTGCATCTGCATATGTTGCAGGTGTGGACAAGATATTTAAGGTAGGCGGAGCGCAGGCTATAGCCGCACTTGCCTACGGTACAGAGTCTATCCCCAAGGCAGACAAAATCGTAGGACCGGGTAATGCCTTTGTAGCCGAAGCCAAAAGGCAGGTTTACGGCATGGTATCTATAGACATGATAGCAGGCCCAAGCGAAATATTAATCGTAGCAGACGAAAAGTCCAACCCCCGTCACCTTGCGGCAGACCTGCTCTCACAGGCAGAACACGACAAGATGGCAAGTGCCGTTCTTGTGTGCAACTCCATGGAGCTTGCCAAGAGAGTTTCGGACGAGCTCGAAAAGCAGATTCCTCTTCTTGAAAGAAGCGAAATTGCAAGATGCTCCATAGATAATAACGGCAAAATAATCGTAGCGGATAACCTCAGCGATGCAATAGATGTATCCAACCGCATAGCTCCCGAACACCTTGAGCTTTGCATGGATAATCCCTTTGACTATCTCGACAAGGTTAAGCACGCAGGTTCAATCTTTATGGGCAGAAACTGCCCCGAAGCACTCGGCGACTACCTTGCAGGACCAAACCACACCCTGCCCACAAGCGGTACGGCAAGATTTTCGAGTCCGCTTTCCGTAGACGATTTTGTTAAGAAAACACAGTATACATACTATACAAGAGATGCACTCTTAAAGGTAAAAGACGATGTGGCATACTTTGCAACCAAAGAGGGACTCACCGCCCATGCCAAAAGCGCTCTTGTAAGATTTGAAGAAGGAAAAGACAATGAGTAAGTTTTTAACACAAAGGCTTTCCTCCCTTACCGAATATGTACCCGGGGAACAGCCCAGAGACAAAAAATACATAAAGCTAAATACAAATGAATCTCCGTTTCCGCCATCACCAAAGGCGGTGGAGATAATAGACAAGGGCGCACTTTGCGACCTCAGACTCTACAGCGACCCCGAAAGCAAGATGCTTAAAGAAGCCATAGCCAAGCAGTACGGAGTAGAAACAAAAAATGTGTTCGTATCCAACGGCTCGGACGAAGTATTAAACTTCTTCTTTATGGCTTTTTGCGATGAGAAGCGCAAGGTATGCTTCCCCGAGATAAGCTACGGCTTTTACAAGGTGTTTGCAAATCTGTACTCCCTTGATTATGAGGCTATAGCTCTTAAAGAGGACTTCTCCATAGATGCATCGGACTACATGAATAAGGGCAAGAACGTAGTAATTGCCAACCCCAATGCACCTACAGGACTTACAATAAGCCTTGGTGACATAGAGAGCATATTAAAAACCAATCCCGAAAGCATTGTTGTTATAGACGAAGCATATGTCGACTTTGGCGGTGTAAGCGCGGTAGAGCTTACAAAGAAATATGATAACCTGCTTGTGGTGCAGACATTTTCTAAATCACGTTCGCTTGCAGGTGCACGACTCGGCTTTGCCATAGCAAACGAGGAGATAATAAAAGACCTCGAAAAGATAAAGTACTCCACAAACCCCTACAATGTAAACCGCCTTACACAGGCACTTGGTGTGGCTTCTGTTTCCGACAAGGAATACTTCGATAAGAACAGAAATCAGATAATACAAAACCGCGAGTACACCATAACAGAGCTTAAAAGACTCGGCTTTACCGTTACCGATTCCAAGGCAAACTTTGTATTTGCCGCGTCAAGCAAGATAGACGGCGAAAGCCTATACAAAGAGCTTAAGGACAGAGGAATTCTTGTCCGCCACTTCTCCGATAAGAAAATATCAAACTACAACCGCATAACAATCGGCACACGCGAAGAAATGGAAGCTCTTATCAAAGCCATAGAGGAGATAATACTATGAGAAACGCACAAATTACAAGAAGCACAGCCGAAACACAGATTGAGCTTAGCTTAAATCTTGACGGCAAGGGCGAAATTAACATCTCTACAGGTGTAGGCTTTATGGATCACATGCTTACCCTCTTTGCAAAGCACGCAAGATTCGACCTCTGCGTCAAATGTACAGGCGATACCGAAGTAGACTTCCACCACTCGGTAGAGGATATCGGCATATGCCTCGGCAAAGCATTTAAAGAAGCTCTCGGCGATATGAGAGGAATAAACCGCTATGCGGATATTACCCTGCCCATGGACGAAGCACTCATACTCTGTGCTGTAGATATATCGGGCAGAGATTACTTAAACTATGCCGTAACCTACCCCTACGGCAAGATAGGCGACTTTGATGTAGAGCTCGTGCAGGAATTTATGCTCGGCTTTGTTCGCAATGCGGGCATTACTCTGCACATATCCAGACTCTACGGCACAAACTGCCACCACATTGCAGAGGGTGTATTCAAGGCACTTGCAAGAGTGCTCGGCAAGGCATGTGCAATAAACGAAGATTACAAAAACGAAATTCCATCTACAAAGGGTGTATTATAATATGATAGCTATAGCAGATTACGGCGTGGGTAATATATTTTCGCTCGTAAGCTCCTTTAAATTCATTGGAGTAGACGCGTACCTTACCAAAAACCCCGACGATTTAAAAACAGCAGACAAAATTATCCTTCCGGGCGTAGGCGCATTTGAAGACGCGGCAAAGAAGCTGAAGGATTCGGGAATGTGGGATGCAATCATTGCCGAAACCGCAAACGGCAAACCGCTTCTGGGCATATGCCTTGGT
>JAZLCB010000127.1:0-3505 GCA_045614005.1 Clostridia bacterium | reverse complement strand
GTCCGTATTCTTTTTTGTATTCAAAAATCATTTCGGAAGCTCCCATTCTCTCTGTAAAGAGCTTAGCCATTTTTGCATCGACTTCGTTTATGATTTTTCTTGCTTCGTCCAATTTACCTGCCATTACAAATCCGCCCTTTCAAAAACAAAAACCTCACTTGCCTAAAGTTACAAGTGAGGTTAAAAAAATATACAAAATAAAATTTAAAAACTATTCTGCAATCTCACAAGTAACTTTTTCATAGCAAAAAAGGCATAGCCAAAATAAAAAGCTACGCTGAAGCTAAAATAATATTTGCTTGTGTTCATAACAGAAATATTCATAGCTAAAACCTTCAAAACTAAATTTTTATTTATTCTATCACTCTGAAAACCTTTTGTCAATACAAAAATCCGATTTTACTTAAGAAACATATGCAAAAGTTTTTCGTAGAGTTTTCTCTTGTAGGGTTGATAACGCATGGGCAGGTCTATCCATGCCTTTTTGTCCATAACAGATTTAGTGTGTGAGAAAGCGAAAAATCCGTCTTTGCCATGATACGAACCCATACCACTCTCTCCTACACCGCCAAAGCCCATTTCGCTTGTGGCAAGGTGAACAACAACATCGTTTATGCAACCGCCACCATAGGAAAGCTCTGTTGTAACACGCTTGATGTGCTTTTTGTTACTCGAAAACAGATACAATGCCAAAGGCTTGTCTTTGTCCTTGAGTTCTTCTATTACTTTGTCAAAGCTGTCGAATGTAAGAACAGGCATAATAGGTCCGAATATTTCTTCACCCATAACAGCATCCGCAGTTTAAGTATTTACCAAACACTATTCTTTTTGCGGCAAGCTTGATATTGGCGGTTTTGTCAACAATACACGGACTCTTACCACCAAGCTCCAACACAGCGGGAGTAAGATGCTCTGCTGTATGTCTCAGCACCTCTTTGCCGACTGCCTGACTGCCTGTAAAGAACACAAAATCGAATTTCTGCTTAAGAAGCTCAGAATTCTCGCTTCTGCCACCGGTTACGACAGATACATATTCCTCGCTGAAACATTCGGACACAATCTTCTGTATAATCCTACTTGTAGCGGGAGAATAGGTACTAGGCTTTACTACAGCCGTATTTCCTGCGGCAATAGCATCTGCAAGTGGGTCAATAGTAAGAAGAAACGGATAATTCCATAACAAACATTGCCTACGAACTCGGCTTTGGAGATGGTGCTTACTTTAACCGTATATTCAAAAAAGAAACATCGCTTTCGCCAAAGGATTACCGCAATAAATATAAGAATCCAACCTTATCATAAGTGAATTTTATAACATTTTTTAACCAAATCAAGCGATACAAAAAATGATATAAAACTCCCAAAACAAAGTAAAACAGTGCACTTTTTTAAGCTTAAAAAAGTGCACTGTTCTTATATTTTTATACCATTTCGTCTGCTGTTATAAAGCGATATCCGTATTCTTTAAGAAGCTTTCCTAAAAGGAAGAATTTAGCTTCGCAATCGGGCTGGAAGTTGTAATAATCGGGATAGAAATACTGCTCGTGTACACATGTACCTATGTACTCACTTCCGTTTAATTCTGCAAGCTTCTTGTCGATGCTTTCAAGAGTGTTGCTGTTTAATGCAGGGCCTCTGCCTATATTTCTGAAGCGGATACCTGTTTCTTCGTCATATATGGACTTCTGCTTGTAGAGGATTTCCTTTGAAAGTTCTTCGGATATGTGGTTGTATGCACAGATAGAAGATGCAACGGCATCCTTTCTGCCGGGTCTTGTAAAGAGCATTGTTTCGGGCTGACGGTTGTGCTTGAGTCTTGCAGCATGACCATAAGGAAGAACGCTGTCATCACCGGTAAATTCCCTCTTGTCGCCTGTGCTGGGCGAAAGGAACTTAACACCGCAATCTGCAAGTGCCTTACAACCTGCCTTACTTATGGGAAGCCAATGAGGAACTACTGCATGGCCTATACATTTTTCGCCTGCAAAACGCTTAACTTCGTTTATGATAGCTTCGTAGTCTTTTTTGACATCTTCATATGTGGCATTAACATAGGGGTAGTCAGGGAATTCCTGCTTAGCGTGGAATGCAAAACGAAGCCAATCGGAATTTGCTTCGAATTCCGCCTTGTATGTATCGGGCATTTCAGCAAGAGTAAACTCATCGCTGCCATAGAAAAAATCTGTTCTGTAGAAGAGATTGAGCTGTGCTGTCATACCGTACTCGTCGTGACCCTTTTTGAGCATTTTGAAAAAGAACTGGTCAAAGATGGAAGCAGGCTTCTGTCTTGCTACATCTCTTAAACACCATATAGTATCATCAACAAAAAAATATGCAACCTTTTCCATAAAAAATCTCCTTAATAAAAAGAATTATTTGCTTGTATTATTGCACTGTTCCAAAGTAAAGTCAATAGAAAAATTGAATAAATATGGAAAAAACAGAACTACACTTTAATAAAAGCATAGTTCTGTAGATAATCCGTTATTTATATATTCTCTATCTGCCAATCTATAGCAGTTTCGCCCACGGAAAGGAGAATTTCGTTTGCCTTTTTAAAGTGATTGCAACCGAAAAAGCCTCGCGATGCAGAAAGCGGACTCGGATGAACGCTTGTTAATACATGGTGGAATTTTTTGTCTATAAATTCAGCCTTTTCCTTGGCGTTATTGCCCCAAAGCAAGAATATAACAGGCTTTTTTCTGGCATTGAGTTTACGGATAACCTCGGTTGTGAAGTTTTCCCACCCTTTGCCTCTGTGAGAATTGGCAAGGTCCTTTCGCACGGTGAGTGCCGTGTTTAAAAGAAGTACACCCTGCTTTGCCCATTTAACAAGATAACCGTTGTTTGGTATATAGCAACCGAGGCTGTCCCTTAGCTCCTTGTACATATTGCGAAGCGACGGCGGAATGGCAATGCCCGGCTTTACGGAAAACGCAAGCCCATGAGCCTCACCCTCGCCATGATAGGGATCTTGTCCCAAAATAACAACCTTGACATCCTCGTACGAAGTAAGCTTTAAGGCATTAAATATATCGTACATGGGCGGATATATAGTACGGGTGCTGTATTCTTCTTTTAGGAAGGAACGAAGGGACAAGTAATAATCCTTGCTAAATTCATCCTTTAAGACTTCGTTCCAGCTGTTTTGAAAATCAACCATGAATAATCACCTATTATTTATTATGTGCCTTTGCCTTGGCTCTGAGAGTTTTATCGAGAATCTTTTTGCGGATTCTGAGGCTTTGGGGTGTTACTTCAAGAAGTTCATCCTCTGCAAGGAATTCTATGCAGTTTTCAAGCGACATAATAACGGGCGGTACAAGCCTTAATGCATCATCCGAACCCGAAGCACGGGTATTTGTAATATGCTTTTTCTTACATACATTTACATCTATATCACCAACACGAAGGTTCTCACCTACTACCATGCCCTGATATACTTCCACACCGGGTCCTATAAAGAGTGCGCCTCGCTCCTGTGCATTGAAAAGACCGTAGGTTA
>JAZLCB010000126.1:0-8933 GCA_045614005.1 Clostridia bacterium | reverse complement strand
TGTAATAGACGAAGCGGCTTCCAGACTCAATATGGATAGCCCCTATACAAAAAATATTATAAAGATAAACGCAGAGCTTCAGCTTGCGGATATGGAGCTTGCCAAGCTCGAAGAAGATACCGAAAATCCTCAGTACGAGCGTATAGCACAGCTCAGAAGCGACAAATGCCGTCTTGAGGGCGAGCGTTCGGGGCTGAGAACCAGACAGAGAGAAACAGCCATAACAATGCACGATGTGGCAAAGGTTATAGAGCTCTGGACAGGTATTCCCGTGCAGAACATAACCGAAACCGACAAGGAAAAGCTTCTTAACTTGGAAGACAGATTAAAAAAGAGAGTAGTAGGTCAGGACAAGGCAGTAAGTGCCGTAGCTCGTGCCGTACGCCGAAACCGCGCACTTAAGCTTACCAAGAAGCGCCCTGTATCCTTTATCTTTGTAGGTCCTACAGGTGTGGGTAAGACAGAACTTGTCAAAACTCTCTCCGAAGCACTTTTCGATGATGAGCGTTCACTCATAAGACTCGACATGAGCGAATACATGGAAAAGCATTCCGTAGCCAAAATCACAGGTTCACCTCCGGGATATGTAGGCTACGATGAGGGGGGTCAGCTTACCGAAAAGGTTCGCAGAAAGCCCTATTCCGTAATTCTTCTTGACGAAATCGAAAAGGCACATGCCGATGTGTTCAATATACTTCTTCAGATACTGGACGACGGCAGAATAACCGATTCGCACGGCAAAACCGTAAACTTTGAAAACACAATTATCATAATGACAAGTAACGCAGGCACAAGCGTAGGCTCTGCTTCTTCGGCAGGCTTCCTCGGCGGTAGCGGAGATATAAGCGACAAGATTATGACCTCGCTCAAAGAAATCTTCCGTCCCGAATTTTTAAACCGCGTAGACGAAATCATAGAATTCAATAAGCTTGGCAAAACCGAGCTTATGGAAATATGCTCTCTCATGCTTGTCGACATGGTAAAAGAGCTTTCGGGCATGGGTATAGAATTTGCGATATCCGCCGAAGCCAAGGGACTTCTTGTAGATAGGGGCTATACCGACCGCTATGGTGCAAGACCTATCCGCAGAGAGATACAAACCTGTATCGAAGACAAGGTTTCCGAGCTTATTCTTACAGAGCAGGTAGCTTCGGGCGGTGTGATAGATGTATCCGTACAAAACGGAGAAATTTGTGTAATTGCTTCAAAAAAGGAGGGCAAATAAATGAAAAGTAAGCTTATAATATTTTTAATACTTGCAGTTTGCCTTTCGGTTTTTGCGTGCTCGTGCGAAAGCGAGCAGGATATTGCCGCAATGGGCAACAAGGTGGTTTTTGATGTAGACGGTATGGGAGAGTTTGTAATTGAACTTATGCCCGACAAAGCGCCCGAAACGGTAGCCAACTTCAAAAAGCTCGTATCCGAGAAGTTTTATGACGGACTTATATTCCACAGAGTAATTCCGGGCTTTATGGCACAAGGTGGCGACCCCGACGGCAACGGCACAGGCGGTTCTCCCGATACAATAAAGGGCGAGTTTAGTGCAAATGGTTTTAAGGACAACGACTTAAAGCACAAAAGAGGTACGGTGTCCATGGCAAGAACTCAGGATCCCAACAGCGCATCGAGTCAGTTTTTTATCTGCTTTGACGATGCGGCACACCTTGACGGAAGCTATGCGGCATTTGGCGAAGTAATCTACGGAATGGAAAATGTAGACAAGATAGGCGAATCCGTAACAGACGCAAACGACAAACCTCTTATAGATGTGGTAATAAAGAGCGCACGCATAATAACAGACGAAGAATATACAAAAAAATACGAATAGAAGAGAGGAAAAGAAAATGAACGAAATGATTAAAGTAGTTATGGAAAACGGTGGCGAGTTTACAATCGAGCTCATGGAAGAATATGCTCCTGCAACCGTAGAAAACTTTGTAAACCTTGTTGAAGAAGGCTTTTATGACGGTCTTATCTTCCACAGAGTTATAGCAGGTTTCATGGCACAGGGCGGCGACCCCACAGGCACAGGCATGGGCGGTTCGGGCGTTAACATTCCCGGTGAATTCCGTTCCAATGGCTTTGGTGCAAACACATTAAAGCACGAGCGCGGTGTTATATCCATGGCAAGATCCATGAACAAGGACAGCGCATCCAGCCAGTTCTTTATTTGCTTTGAGGATGCTCCTCACTTAGACGGCGAATACGCTGCTTTCGGTAAGGTAGTAGAGGGCATGGAAGTGGTAGACAGCTTTGCAGATGTACCCACAGATTACATGGATAAGCCCACCGAGCCCATTGTTATAAAAACAATGACAAAAATAACCAACTAAAAAAACCATAATTATTAAAAAATTATTAAGAATGGATATTGCATATTTTTTGGTTTTATAGTAAAATATATCCATAATGCGAAATTAGCAAAATATTTTTCTTTTTAAGGAGGAATTTTAAAATGGCAGTTAAAGTTGCTATTAACGGTTTGGGGCGTATCGGCCGTCTTGCTTTCAGACAGATGTTCGGAGCAGAAGGCTACGAGGTTGTTGCTATAAACGACCTTACAGATCCCAAAATGCTTGCACACTTACTCAAGTATGACTCTTCACAGGGTAGATACGACGGTCACACAGTAGAAGCAGGCGAAGGTTGCATCGTAGTAGATGGCAAGACCATCACAATCTACAGCAAGCCCAACGCTGCAGAACTTCCCTGGGGTGAAATCGGCGTAGACGTTGTACTCGAATGTACAGGTTTCTACTGCTCCAAGGAAAAGAGCCAGGCTCACATCGATGCCGGCGCTAAGAAGGTTGTTATCTCTGCTCCTGCAGGCAACGACCTCAAGACAATCGTTTTCGGCGTTAACGAAGACACACTTTCCGCAGATGACACAATCATCTCCGCTGCATCCTGCACAACAAACTGCTTAGCTCCTATGGCTAAAGCTCTCAATGACTATGCTCCCATCCAGTCCGGTATCATGGCTACAATCCATGCTTACACAGGCGACCAGATGATCCTCGATGGTCCTCACAGAAAGGGTGACCTCAGAAGAGCAAGAGCAGGTGCTGTTAACATAGTTCCTAACTCCACAGGTGCTGCTAAGGCTATCGGTCTTGTTATTCCTGAACTTAATGGCAAGCTTATCGGTGCAGCTCAGCGTGTTCCTGTTCCCACAGGTTCAACAACTATCCTTACAGCTGTTGTTAAGGGCAATGTAACAAAGGACGGCATCAACGCTGCAATGAAGGCAGCTCAGTCTGCTTCCTTCGGTTACAACGAAGATGAAATCGTATCTTCCGATATCGTTGGTATCACATACGGTTCTCTCTTTGATGCTACACAGACAATGGTAGCTCCCATCGGCGAAGATCTCTATCAGGTACAGGTTGTTTCCTGGTATGACAACGAAAACTCCTACACAAGCCAGATGGTAAGAACAATTAAGTATTTTGCAGAACTTGCATAATTTAACTTAAAAGTTATAAAAGCCGAAACGAGAAATCGTTTCGGCTTTTTTGTTGTACTTTTTATGAATTAACAGGTAAGACAAGGTGGCATTCACGAATGCCCAAACGGAAAGAGCAAGCCCTTTCCCCGCACACTTTCTCGCAAATTCACCGTAGGGCAGGGAGAGCCTTCCCCTTGAGGGGCGATGCTTGCCGATGGCAAGCGTTTATCGCCGACCGAACCGAGAGGTGAGACAAGGGGGCTGTGAAGCAACTCGGATGAGGTGCAATGGTTTTGCTCCTTCCGCGTTTTCACGACTGAGATATTAACAAATATCCCAATATCAAAGGCAGTATAATATCATCACTGCCCTCACTTGCCACAATAAGAAGAACCGCTATAAGTATAATTTCATCGGTATCAAGATTAAAGGGAAGCTTTGTTTTGCACGATGCTATTTCGCCTGCAGGTTCGCTCTTTTCGCACGCGGTTTCTTCGCAGGGGATTTCTTGCGGTTTGTTCGTTTCGGTATCGGAAGTACGGCAACTTGTGTAGCCGTCGTAGTAGCGTGTGTACAAATCACTCACCCTCATTTCTTATAAGTTGCGAAAGCTTGGTAAGCTTAAGGAGTCGTATCGCTCTGTCTACACCGCTTGCTCTTTGCGGGCTAAGGTAAGGGCGGAGCGCATTTAAGAGCGATATTCTTCGGTCGTCTGCCCGGTTTAGCGCATTCATCATATTTTTAATCTGCATTTCCATGTTACCGCCCGCCTCCTGAGGAGGATTTTCCGATTGAGAGGGCAAGCCGATAGAACCCGCGAGGGATTTTATTGCATCGGGGTTTTGAATCAGAGAGCCGAGCATCTTTGCAAGGTCATCGTTCATTTACTTTCCTCCCTTCATCATTTCGGTTGCTTTGCGAAGTATGGAGGGGTTAGCACGGAGCATGGTTTCTATTTGGGCTTCGGTTAAGGCGTCGAGCTTTTTTGCCATATCGCCCATGCCTATTTCCTTTAGCTTTTGCATAATAAGTGGCTTATTGAAGCCTTTCATAAAATCGTTTGGAATTTCTGCCATAAAAAACACCGTCCTCGACTAATGCATATGTCGTGGGCGGTGATTTTATTACCACATATCTTGCAGTAATTCGTATATTTTAAATTTTATTTTTACCTTTCCGTTTACCATTGAGTAGGTGTCGTCTCCGAGGTTTTCTATAAGCATTTCCTCGTCGGGACTTGCAATACACTCTGTGCTTTCGGCAGCAAAGCACAAAGGCGGAAACATAACACACCACCAGTTTTCACCCTCGCCTTTGCCTATGTCTACGGTAAGAGCCTTGTATGTGCCTGCGGGCAGGGTAATGTTTCCGTATGTTTTAATGGGGAAGTTGCCTTTTGCAAGCTTTATATCCACAGGGTAGTTATAACCGTTTCCGCTTATTTCGTCTTGGGCGGATTTTTTAAGAAGGCCGAGGTTTTCTTCTATAATCCTTTCGGCGGTTTGTATATCGGAGATGCCCTCGACTAAAAAGGCACTATCTTTTATAAGTCTGTCGCGAACCTTGAGCTTGAGCTTCTGGTCCTCGTCTGTGTTGCTGTTGGCACGCACATGCATGCGTATCAGTCCGTTTGCAAGGCTCTCTTTTGCATCCTGCGCAAAGCTGACAAATGACATTGCAGTAAACACACCTATGCATATTGATATTACGAGTTTCTTCATTATAATATATGTCACATCCTGTCCATAAAAAATCCGGCAACATAATTGTTGCCGGAAAAGGAAATGTTTATACAGTATGACAGATAAAAACTTCGCTATATTCTTTTTTGAATATTTCGTAAGCTTCTTTTGCCTTTGCTTCGTCTTCAAAGATTCCGAATACTGCCGAACCGCTTCCGCTCATAAGCGAGGCATCTGCACCAAGGTCTGCAAGTTTTGCTTTTATACTTGCAATTTTCGGATACTTTTTGAATATACTGTATTCAAAGGAGTTTGCCATGAGTGAATAAAGAAGCTTCATATCGGATTTTGCTATGGCATCTACCGCTTTTTCTGTGTCGGGGTGAGCCATGTTTTCAAAGTCGAGCGAGCCGTACGCTTCGGGAGTAGATACAGAAACAGGCGGTTTAACCACAAGCACACATTTTCTCGGCATGGGTGCTGCTACCGTGAGCTTGTCGCCGATGCCCGTGGCGCGGGCAGTCTTTTGCAATATACAAAACGGAACATCTGCACCCAGACGCGAAGCTATCTTCAAAAGTACGCTTTTGGAAATGGGATTTCCGTACAGGGTATTTAGTCCTTTAAGGACAGCTGCAGCATCTGCGCTTCCTCCTGCCATGCCTGCGCACAGGGGTATGTTCTTATTAATATGTATCCGCACACCACCGCGCACGCCCGATACATCAAAGAAGAGCTTGGCGGCTTTGTACGCCAGATTTGTTTTGTCGTAGGTGAGGCTGCCTGTACCGCTAAGCTCAATTCCCGAAAAAATCTTTTCTATATCTATTATGTCGCAAAGACTCACGGACTGCATTAACATATCTACATTATGGTATCCGTCGCTTCGCTTTTCTACCACATTCAAGGTGAGGTTTATTTTTGCATAGGCATTAATTTTCATACTTTGTTCTCCTTTGTTCGAAAACCTACATATATTATAATATAGCACGGTTATATGTGTCAAGGAAGTGACAAAATCGAAAAAACTCAAAAAAACCAAAAAATATCTTGACATTTGGCATATAAAATTATAAAATATATAGGTGTTTTGTCGCAAACACGCTATTTTGCGTGCGAATAAAACACACAAATGGCAAGATTGTAACATAGATTACTCTATTTTTACAGTTTTGTTACAACAGTTATTACGGCATTGACTATATTCGCCACGCGGTGATATAATCATGCCAAGGCTAGAGGATTCTCTGGCAAGAGTGTTAAGCAGTATATGAAAGAGATGCGGCTTACACACGAAAAAGTCGATCTCTTTCAAAAAATTTTATTAAGGAGGATTTGAGAATATGAGAAATCTCAAAAAGGTACTCGCACTCGTTATCGCATTCTCCATGATGCTTTCCGTAGTAGCTTTTGCTGGTTACAACGACGTAGCAGAAGATGCTGATTACGCAGGTGCAGTAGAACTCTTGTCTGCACTCGAAATATTCGAGGGAGACGAAAACGGTAACTTCAACCCTGACAAGACAGTTTCCAGAGCAGAAATGGCTGCTTTAATCTGCCGTGCTACAGGTCTTGAAGAAATGGCTGAAGCATCCAAGGGTGCAACAGCATTCGCAGACGTTGCTGCAAGCCACTGGGCTTCCGGTTACGTTAATGTTGCAAGCAGCAACGGCATCATCAACGGTATTGGTGATGGCAAGTTTGCTCCCGACGCAACACTCACTTATCCCCAGGCTGTTAAGATGATCGTTTATGCTTTAGGCTTCCAGCTTATGGCAGAAGACAACGGCGGTTGGGATGCAGGTTCCGTATATGTAGCTAACAAGTACAAGGTAACAGAAGGTGCTGCTGTTAACGCTACAAGAGGCAACCTCGCTATTCTCTTAGCAAACGCTATGAGCACACCTATGATGGATAAGACCACATACGGTGCAAACGCTGAGTATGAAGTACTCAACGGTAAGAACGACAAAGAATACAGAACTCTTCTTACAAACATGGACATCTACATCGCTACAGGTGTTGTAGGCCAGAAGGATGCTGACAAGATCGAATTCACACTTGGTGAAGATTCCGACGACGGCGAATTCAAGGTTTCCAAGAAGAAGAACTATGAATTCGAAATCGGTGCTTCCAACATTGCTGGTTACACATATCAGCAGGTAGACGCTTACGTTAAGAAGACAAACAGAAACTACGAAGTAGTAGCTGTTGTTCCTTCCACAGTAGGTGAAACACTCACAATTCTCTCCGATGATATCAAAGCTATCGACGATGAAAAGGTTGAATACTACATCGATGCTGCTAACAGCAACAAGACAAAGAAGATCGAAGTTGTAGACGACATCCCTGTTGAATACAACAAGGGCGCTGCAGACATGGAACTCGCTGACTTCGAAGGTGAAGAAGATATAGTTCTCACATTCGTAGAAAACACTGCTGACGGTGTATACGATCAGATTATAGCTGTAGAATACACAAGCTGCAGAGTAGAATATGCAGATGCTGACAACGACAAGCTTGCTCTCGTTGACGGTACAATCAAGTTTGATTTCGACGCTGCTGAAGATGGCGATGTAACATATGTTCTCGCTGACGAAAACGGCGACGCTCTTACACTTGCAGACTTCGCTGAAGATGATGTTGTTGCATACTATGCAAACGGTTCCTTCAGCTCTAAGAGCCAGAATGCTGCAACTTATATC
This sequence comes from Clostridia bacterium, assembly GCA_045614005.1. GTDB lineage: Bacteria > Bacillota > Clostridia > UMGS1810 > UMGS1810 > RGIG8748. The sequence goes on along the minus strand of JAZLCB010000126.1, from coordinate 1,098 downwards.
GAAATCATTAAGCTTTCCAACGCTGCTGTAACAGGCACAGTTGATGAAGTTTACACATCCAACGAAAAGACATATGTTGTTATCGATGGTACAGACTATGTTGATACAACAGGCAACCTCGGTGCTGGTGATGAAGGTACATTCTACATCGGTATCACAGGTAAGGTTATCGAATACGATGCAACACTCGCTGGTGAAAACTACGGTTACATCGTAGAAGGTGCTAAGGCTGCTGGTTCCTTCTCCGCTGACAAGTGGCAGATCAAGATCCTCACAAAGGCTGACGGTATCGTAACATACGACATTGCTGACAAGTATCACGATGAAGTTGTTAGCTACCTCAACACTAACAAAGCTGTTCATGAAGATGATGAGTATGTAAGCGGTGCTTTCGATATCGAAGACGACAAGTTCCTTTGGGAAGATGCTTGCGAAGGCGAAAAGGCTAGCAAGGCTAGATTTATCACATTCGAAACTAACTCCAAGGGCGAAATTAAAGAACTCGCAAAAGCTGCTGATGACTTTAAGGACCTCGAAGGCAAGGCTTACAATGCTGATGCTCAGTCCATCAACAAGGCTTCTATCGAAGACGATGCTGTAGTATTCATTGTAAACGAAAAGGATGTTGACGATGTTTACGCTACAGACATCAGCTTCCTCATCGACGAAGCAGAATACGAAGGTTACGCTGTAAAGAACGAAGATCTCGAATATGTTGCAGTTGTTATCACAGGCGCTCAGGCTGCTTTCAACGAAGAAGCTGGTTTTGCTATCGTTACTAAGGTTTCCACCGGTAAGGACGAAGAAGGCGACGCTGTAACAAAGGTTTCCTATGTTCAGAATGAAGAAGAAGGCGTGCTTATCCTCAGCTACAACGATAAGTCCACATGCCTCAACGATGATGACTACGAACTCGAAATGGGTGATGTATTCATGTACGTTGCAGATGCTAACGGTCTCGTTTCCAAGTTCATCGTAATCGCTGAAATCGGTGACAACGGTGATATCGATGTTATCGAAGATCTCGATGTAGAAAAGCTCGGTAAGGACACAGAAATCGTTAAGGGTTATATCTACAACGAAAAGTCTAAGAAGACA
>JAZLCB010000125.1:0-1740 GCA_045614005.1 Clostridia bacterium | reverse complement strand
GTGCGTGCGGTTATGGCTTTGCAGTAGCAATAAATGAATTTTTACAGCATGATTGTGTATGGCTTCATAGTGAATGTCATAAAAGTTTTCATAAGACACACGGCAAACATGCACAATATATATAATATAGGAGGGCAAAAGCATGACAAGAGAAGAAATAACAGAAACTAGGAAAGAGATAGAATTTTTAAATCAAAAACTGAAAGAGTTACGCAAAAAAGTAAAATGGACTACAAAAGATGCAAAAACAGCCGATTTTTTGACTGAAGCTATTAATTCACGTGAATTGTTTATAAAATTCTGGAGTTAAGGGGGAATTTTCCCCCTTCTTTTTTTTATGCGGTCTTGCCTATACTGCGTAGTATAGCCGACCGCTGTTATACTGCATAGTATAGGTATAGCTATTAGTATAACCGGGGAAGAAGCTTGCGGGCATCGCGCCAACGAGAACTTTTCCGGTTGGCGCGATGTATTCCAGTTCTAGGGCAGTTTGCACAAAATATATGGCGAATTTTTGGTAACTCTGACCAAGAAAATTTTCCCATAATTCGCTTGACATTTCGCTCAAGGTATGCTATACTTGTATTATCAAAAGAGGAAAGGTGGTACTTAATATGAGTACAAAAGTTTTAGATTTACAGATACCTCCTGCAGAGGTTAAGTTGATAATTGAAGCACTGACCGCATACGCACCTTTTTACGCAGATCCTGAAGGCGAGAAGCGCATAGACGAATTGAGCACATACCTGATCGCAGCATATTTAACAGAAGAACCTGAAGACAAAGATATCAAAGCCCTCTTTGAATAACCCTCCTGCGCGGCCCGGCCTTCCGGGTCGCTTTTCTGTTTGCCCTCGCGGCGGCGTGCGTTCCTTGGGCCGCCGCGAGGTATTTCGTCTTTGTGCAGATTGCACAAAAATTTTGTTTGAATTTTGTGCAACTTGCCTATTGTAATCGTTCCCGATATGTGATACAATGTAGGTACAAAGTTAAGGAAAGGACGACTACAAGGTAGTCGAAAGGGTAACTAAAATGAAGGTTGAGCATACAATAGGAATCACAACTGATGTAAGAGAGGTTAACTCTTTAAAACGTGCGGCAGATGCTTTAAAGCATATTATAGAACTTATGGGCAATAAGTCCTATGACCTGGTATCCACACAGACGGGCGAAGTCATAAGCTCAATGGATATAGCAAACGCTTGGAACGTACTTGATGTTCTTTATGACCACATCATGGATGAAGCCAAGTTTGAACTTGAGTATACAGAAGAGTAGGGGGTAAAGAGAATGAAATTTGAAGTAGTAAGCACTAGAGAATTTTCTGAAGAAGATTTGCAGTATGCTGTGGAAAGGTCTTTACATTATGATACTGAAAAGAGAATTGACATACTTTGTCATAATTGCTACTGGGATATGGTTGATAGAATAAACAGAAACACTTCGGTTATCACAGAAGAGTGGGAATGGTGTATTTTTGAAGATGTTGTAAGAGAAGAAATAAAACGCCGACTAGAATTGTTACAGCGATAGTTAATTTCCAAGCGAGGGCAAGATTGCCCTCGCGCTTGCCAGCTTTCATTGGCAAGCGCGAGGTATTCAGCTTTTCGGCACTTTTCACAAATAATTTTTCCAAATTTTGTGCAACTTTACTATTGTATTCTATCCCAAAATATGCTATACTCTAGTTACAGAATTGAGAAAGGGGTTTGAAGTACGACTCTTGTTTGTAGGTAACAA
>JAZLCB010000124.1:0-1902 GCA_045614005.1 Clostridia bacterium | reverse complement strand
TTTGCGTCAATGCGAGGCAAAAACGGAGCTAATGCTGACGCATTTGCGAGTATTTTAACGATGCAGTGGCGTAAAAACACGCACCCAAAACGGGTTCGGCTCCCGTGTGCTTATACGCGAAGTATAACACACAGTAAATTTAAAAACAACATTCTTTTTAAATAAGGCGAATTTTTGGAATGAATCATGCAAAATATTAGTAATTTATCGGTTTATTATCTTCTCGCCGTCAAAAAGACAGATTCCGTTGCCCCATCCTGTTGGCCTGCCTTCGTTAAGATACTTTGCAAAACCTCTTTGGAGCGAGGTGTTTTGAGGGAGAACATCTATATCTTCCCTGTGCTTTCCGAAAATGCGCCAAAAATCGTTAAATGCAGGATCGGGATCACCTTCGTTTAATTTGTGGAACATATTATAAAATTTCTTGAGGTTTGAGCCGTCTTTGTATATGTGGTTTGCATATGGCGGGTAGATAAGCCATGAAGACAGAGTTACGGGCATTATGCCGTCTTTAAAGTGGGGCTTGAAAAACTGATATGCCCTCTTTAGAGAATCCATGCACAATTCGGCAGTCAGCGGACCTTCCGAGGGGATGTGGCAGGCGAGTACAAGCTCATTCTTTTTTATTTCGTAATTTCCAAAACGATAGCTCTCGAATTTAAAGGGAGCAAATTCGTAGTGAAGTCTGCCAAGCGCAAAGAGCTTAAGATCTGCCATAAGGAAGAACCAATCCGTAAAACTGCCTGCAACACCGTAAGCTTCCATACATTCGTCGCATTTTATCTTAAGGTCCTTTGCAGTTTGCCAGAATATATCCTCGCTTATTCCTTTTTCGCGGTATCTCTCTTTGATATACGGCATAAAATGAAGCCAAAAAAGCAGGCGAACCGTGTGCGGACTGTCACCGTCCACGGCAAGGGCGCAGGCTCTGCTTCCGAATTTTTGCGCTGTCTCCCATGCCTCATCTCTTGAACCCGAAAGATAGACACCGTCTGTAAGGTAATCATCGCTTTTAGAATATTCCTCGGCAAGGGCTGACAGCTTATCCGAGTATTTTTTGTCCTTTTCTGTCAAAAAAGCTATGTCGTTACTGTCAAATCCGAGTTTTTCAAGAATGTATTTCATTTTTCCATTTCCTTTCACGAATAATTTGTTTAAGAGCATCCTCCTTGTTTACTCCTGCAAGGCGGAGCTTGTGAGCATAGTCAAGCATTTCGCCAAGTGCCTTTCCTGCGCTTGCGCCCATTTCCATAAGGTCGGCTGCGCTCACATGAGGCTCTGACATTATGCTTTTGTACAGAGCGAGTCTTTCCGAAAGGAAGGCATATGATTCGCTCTTGTCTTCTCGTGGCAGTTTGCCCAAGGCATCTGCCTTTGCAATGTATATAAGGTCATCGGGGTCGGGCGCACAGTCAAACATTTTGTTTGTCGCCTTGACCGAGGATTTTGCACCTGCAAGAATATGCGGTTTCATGTGCAGGGCGCACATTCCGAGTGTGTATTTTATAAGCTCTTTTTCGTTTGTGAGCCGTTTTAAGAATTTTTCTGTTATTGGGAGTCCCTCGGTTTCGTGGTTGTATGCGTGTATTACGCCGTTCTTTACGCTTGTTGTTACCGCCTTGCCGAAGTCGTGGCACAGCGCGCACAGCATAAAACCCAAGGGATTTGAGGCTTTGTCCTTTAAAGATGCCGCTTCGTCGAGTACCATCATGGTGTGTACCCATGCATCGCCCTCGGCATGGTATTTGGGGTTTTGCTCTATGCCTATGAGGTCTTCAAGCTCTGCAAACCATGTTTTAAGTTTATTTGCGCTTCTGAGCGTTTCAAAGAAAATCGATGGTTTCGTGCTTTGCATAAGAGCCTTTACCATTTCGCTCATTACCCTCTCGGACGAAAGCGTAC